>JAYTJO010000180.1:0-6691 GCA_043730975.1 Thermoleophilia bacterium
GGCTGCTGCCGCCCGCTCGGGTTCGTCGGCGGCGAGAGCATCGAGCGCGTCGCCGGCCGCCCGGTTCCCGACGTGGACGACGAGAGCAGCAGCGAGGGCGGCACACACCGCCCCGACCAGGGCAACGCGGCGCCCGGTCGTCAGCGCGACGGATCGCTTGCGCGGATCGAGCACGAGCAACGTCGCTCCGCACGCGAGAGCGACGAGCGAGAGGAGCGGAATCTCCCAATCCCAGTCGACCGCCGCGTGGAGCAGGAACGCCACGAGGACGCCCGTGGCCGCGGCCGCGCTCGGGTCATGCCGTACCCGGCGAAGTGATGCGAACGGTGCCGCGAGCACGGTGAGGAGCAGCGCGAGTCCGACGGGGCCGAGCTCTGCCAACGTTTCGAGGTACAGGTTGTGGGCGTCGCGTGCCTCGTTCGCCACGGGCCGTTCCCGCACCCAGGCGCGGCCGAACGAGCCAGCGCCGTCGCCGAGGAGTGGCTCGCGCACGACCATGCGCGCTGCGACCCGCCAGTAGGCAGCGCGGCCGTTGCCCGAGGCCGAGAGCAAACGGCGATCGAGGCCCTGGGTCGTCGCCGGAGGCTCCTCGACGAACGACTCGCGCGCCCGGTCGACGATCGCGCTCGGCCCGCCGACCCACACGAGCCCGGCGACGCCGAGCAGCACGACGAGCGCGACCGCAGCACCAGCGACGCGCGTTCGCAGCGCTCGCCCGACCTGGATCCTCGGGCTAGCCCAGGCCGCCGCCACCTGCGCCGCTGCTGCAAGGAGCGTCAGCAGGACGAGCTGCCAGGCGAGCCGGTGCCCCTCCCGCTGCGCGGTCTGAAGGGTAGCGCCGGCAGTCGTCAACGATGTCGACCCCCTCGCGAGCATGACTGCGACGAACGGAACCGCCAGGAACGTCACGAGCAGCAGCGCGGCTCGCACCCGGTCGCGGTCGAGTGCGACGAGTACGACGAAGGCGACGGCCAGCGCCGCCACCGATCCGCGGCTAAAGGTGAAGTAGAGCCCGGTGGCGAGCGGTACCGCGGCGGCACCCGCGAGGGGCGCCCGCACCGCATCGCGCCGGAGTGCGATCCCGGCCGCAAGGACGAGGCCGAACACGAGGAGAAGACCGAGAGCGTTCCAGTAGCCGATCGGCTTCGCGAGCTGGTAGCCGGACGACGGATCGTACGCGCCGCCGAGCAGCCCGGGAGCGAGGCGTGTGCCGAGCGCGTAGAGGGATACGATCGTCGCTCCCGCCGCGATCCCCTCGAGTAGCGCCGGGACTGTGGCCGGGGTCAGACACACCAGAAGGGCGGCGGCTGCGGCGAGGTAAAGAAGCGTGCGCTCGGCTTCCGCGACCGGCGGGCCGGAGCCCGCCGACCAGAGGGCTGAGGCGAGCTGCCACCCGCCGAGTGCCGCGAGCGCGGCGAGCATCACGAGGGCTGACCCGCAGATTTCTATGCGGTCGGCGATCATGGCCGCCGCGAGCATCACGAGTAGGAACGCGAGCGTGACAAGCCCCCATTCCGACGTGAAGTATCCACCGCTCGAGAACGCAAGTGCGACGACACACCCCGCGGCGACGGCTCCGGTGGCGATGCGCGCTCTCACCTCGGGGTGTTTCGGCATTCTCAGACGGAACGTTGAGTGCTCGCGGCCCCGCTAGGGAGCCGTCCACGCGGTCGCGCTGACGTCGACGACATCCCCGCCACCGTCGACGAGCAGCTCCGCCCCGGTTACGTAGGAGGCTTCAGGAGAGAGCAGGAAAGCGACCACGGCTGCGATCTCCTCCGGCTGGCCGGGGCGGCGCAGGGGGACATGCGCGTGGGTGAGCGCGTACGCACCCTCGCGGTCGGTGCCTCGCAGCTCCGCCAGACCGTCCATCGAAGCATCACCCATCGGCGTTCGAACCCAGCCAGGGCAGACCGCGTTCGCACGCACCCCCCGGGGCCCGTAATCGTTCGCGATCGCCTTGCAGAGCATCGAGAGGCCCGCCTTCGAGGCAGCATACGACGCGTCGTTGGGACTGGCACGAAGGGCGCTGTTGGACGAGATGCCGACGAGAGACCCGCGGCGCTCGACGAGCGAAGGGAGGCAGGCCCGGGCGACCAGGAAGGCGCCGGTGAGGTTGATCCCGATCGTGCGTCCCCATCCCTCCGGCGTCTCGTCGCCGGCCGCTGCCGAGTCCCCGACGCCTGCGTTGAGCACGACGGCATCGAGACCGCCGAAGCTCGCCCGGGCGACCTCGGCGAGTGCCGGGCCGTGATCCGGGTCGGTGACATCGCCCGGAACCACGATGACGTGCTCGAGATCGGCCGCAACCTCATCGAGTGGCTCGCGGCGTCGGCCCGAGAGGACGACGCCGTAGCCATCCGCGCCGAGTCTCCGCGCACATGCGGCACCGATGCCGCTCCCCGCCCCGGTGATGACCACGGCTTTCACGCTGCCGAGCCTACAGCGCGCTGGCACGACGAGATAGGCTGGCACGATGCAACCGCGCCTCGACGCGATCGGGATCACCACCGCCGATATGGCCGCTTCGTGCCGCTTCTACGCACTCCTCGGCGTGCCGGTCGGCGAGCCGGGCGAAGGCGAGGATCACTTCGAGACGCCGGGGTGATCGGCCCTGACGGGGATGGCGTGCACCTGTTCGCGCCGCGTGACAGCTGACTGACGAGGCGGCCTACACCGTGCGCCTTGGAGCCTCCGCCGCGCTCACGACGGAGCGCCTGCTCCTCGAGCCTCTCTCGCCTCTTCACGCGGAGGAGATGGCGCCTGTCCTGGCCGATCCTGATCTCCATACGTACGTGGGTGGCATGCCCCTGGCGCTCGACGAGCTCCGCGAGCAGTACGTCCGCCAGTCGCGGGGGAGGTCGCTCGATGGGACGCAGTCCTGGTGCAACTGGATCGTCCGGAAGCGTTCGTCCCTCGAGGCGGTGGGCTACGTCCAGGCAACGGTCGACAACGCTTCACGGTCGGCGGACGTTGCCTGGGTCGTCGGCTCGCAGTACCAGGGGCAAGGCTACGCAACCGAGGCGGCGACAGCGATGGTGACGTGGCTCCGGGATACCGGTGTCGTGACCGTGACCGCCCACGTTCATCCGGCCCACCTCGCTTCCTCGGCCGTTGCAGCCGCGACCGGCCTCCGACGAACGTCGGCCGTGATCGACGGCGAGATCAGATGGGAGCGCTAGAGCCTCGTAGAGCACGCTTCAGAATGAAGCCTTGTGCCGACGAAACGTCATTCTGAAACGCGCTCTTACTCAGGCGGCGCGGATCGAGACGACCGTCGCGCGCCAGGAGCCACGAGGCGCCGGGACGTCGACGCCGGTACCGACAGCCGCGCCCATCAGCGCGCTACCGAGCGGCGAGTCGGGCGAGACACCGCCGACGCTCGAGATCTCGATCTCCATCTTCTCGCCCTGCTCGTCCTGGATCTCCACGATCGAGCCCACGCCGACCGTGTCCGTCGAGGTGTGCTCGACGATGACGGCATGCTGGAGCTTGCGGCGAAGTCTGGTGATGCGCGCTTCGAGGAGGCCCTGCTCGTTCTTCGCCGCGTGATACTCGAAGTTCTCCGAGAGGTCGCCGAATGCGCGGGCCGTCGCGATCGCGTCAACCGCCGCCTTGCGCTGTGGACCCTCCATGTCGGCCAGCTCCGCATCGAGCGCCGCGCGCTGTGCCTCGGTCAGTTGTTGGCCCTCGAGATCACTCATGACGTGGAATCTAGTCCACACGGCACGTACCCTGTGAGACATGACTGCCTATCTGCTCACGCTCCCTGGTGGCGACCTGGTCGAAACGGGGCTAGGCGACCTTGCCGAAGGCATTGTCAGCGACGAGTCCCTGCTTGTCTCGATCGGGCGTCCTCGGCTCGTCCGGCTCGGTCTCGACGTCCCGGCCGGCTTCGACGATCCCGAGCACCAGCTATACCACCGCCTCACCGACCGGTTTGGTGACGCCGCCCACGGGCGCTACAACGCCCTCGTTCGCAGGCTCGTCTCGTTTGAGCGAGCGCTTGCATGCGCCGTCTCGTAAACGCCGAACGGTTGCGCGCATTCATGCGCGCGCTTGGCAGTCACACCGATGCCGAGACGACGTGCTACCTGACGGGTGGAGCGAGCGCAGTCCTCGTCGGCTGGCGAGACGCAACAATTGACATCGACGTGCTGTTTGTTCCCGAGAACGACCAGCTGCTCCGTGCTATCCCGGAGCTCAAGGAGGAGCTCGAGGTGAATGTCGAGCTCGCCTTTCCGGGCCATTTCGTTCCAATGCCGAGCGGTTGGGAGGAACGGAGCTCGTTCGTGGAGCAGTTCGGAGCCGTGACGTTTCGCAACGTCGACCCCTATGCTCAGGCGCTCGCGAAGCTCGAGCGCGGGCACGAGCGCGACCTTGCCGACGTAGCGGAGATGGTTTCGCGCGGCCTCGTCGATCTCACGCGGCTCCGCGCGTTCTTTGCCGAGATCGAGCCGGAGCTGTATCGGTATCCCGCTGTCGATCCGTCGACGTTTCGAGCTGCGGTGGACGCGGCGGGAATCCCGGAGGGCCGTGGGAGAGGCTGAAGCCTCTCCCACCTCTGACGGATGGGGAGAGGCTTCGCCTCGCCCCATCCGTCAGAACAGCCCGATCGTTTCGCCGTTCTCGTCGATGTCGATCGCGAACGCGGCCGGCTTCGCCCCGAAGCCCGGCATCTGGAGCATGTCGCCGCACAACGGCACGAGCATCCCCGCGCCCGAATAGATGCGGATATCGCGGATCGGAACCGTAAAGCCCGTTGGTCTGTTGCGCTGCGTCGGGTCGTGTGACAACGACAGATGCGTCTTCGCCATGCAGATCGGGAGGTGTGCGAGCCCCTGTCGCTCGTAGCGGGCGATAGCCTCGACCGCCGCAGGTGCGAGATCGATGCCGTCGGCGCCGTAGACGGTCTTCGCGATCCTCTCGATCTTCGTCGCGATCGGCTCGTCGTCGGCGTACAGCATCTGGAAGTTCGACTCGGCCTCTGCCGCAGCGGCAACGACCTCGGCGAGCTCGATCGTGCCCTCCCCACCCTGGCCGAAACCGTTGTGGATCGCGGCGCCGAATGCGCCCGCTTCGAGCGAGCGGGTCTTGATCAGCTCGAGCAACTCCGGCTCGTCGTCGGGTCGGGTGTTGATCGCGACGACCGGCTGGATCCCGAACGCGCGCACGTTCTCGATGTGCTTCGCGAGGTTCGCCATGCCGGTCTCGACCTCTGCGGTCATCTGGCTCAACTCGGCTTTCTCGCGCCAGTCGCCCCCGCCGTGGTGGCGGAGCGCGCGCACCGTCGCGACGATCACGACGACGTGCGGCTTGAGTCCGCCGACGCGGCAGACGATGTCCATGAACTTCTCCATCCCGAGGTCGGCGGCGAAGCCCGACTCGGTGATCACGAACTCGCCCAGCTTGAGGGCGATCCGATCGGCGATGACGGAGTTGTTGCCGTGGGCGATGTTCGCGAACGGACCGGCGTGCATGAAGCAGATCTGACCCTCGAGGGTCTGGACGATGTTCGGCTTGATTGCGTCCTTGAGGAGCACCGTCATGGCGCCTGCAGCCTTGACGTCCTCGGCCGTTACGGGTTCTCCCGTCGGCGAGTAACCGACCGTGATCGCACCGAGCTTCTTGCGGAGGTCGGCCAGATCGGTCGCGAGCGCGACGACGGCCATCACCTCGCTCGCGGCAGTGATATCGAAGCCCGACTCGGCCGGAATCCCTTGCTTCGCGCCGCCGAGGCCGCCGACGATGTTCCGGAGCTGCCGGTCGGTGACGTCGATAGCGCGCCGCCAGGTGACCGTGGCGATCTCGGGCTCATGCCGGTGGAAGCGGTGCGCATCGACGAGAGCCGAGAGCAGGTTGTTGGCCGCCGTGATGGCATGCATGTCGCCAGTGAAGTGCAGGTTGATGTCCTCCATCGGCACGACCTGGGCGTAGCCGCCGCCGGCCGCCCCGCCCTTGACCCCGAAGACAGGCCCGAGCGACGGCTCGCGCAACGCGAGAATCGCACGGCGGCCGATCTTGCCGAAGCCCTGCGTCAGAGAGACGGACGTCGTCGTCTTCCCCTCGCCTGCCGGAGTCGGCGTGATCGCAGTGACATTGATCAGTTTCGCGTCGGGTCGGTCGGCCAGACGATCGAGAATCGAGAGATCGACCTTCGCCTTGTAGCGACCGTAGAGCTCGAGCTCGTCCGGCTCGATGCCCACCTCCGCTGCGACGTCGGCAATGGGGCGCATGGCGGCGGCCTGCGCGATCTCGAGAGAGGAGAGCATCAATCAGTCCTTTCAGGTGTCAGGTCTTGCATTCCGACACGATTAGCGTCGGCGGCAGGGTCGTTCGTTGCGGCAAGGGCGTGTCGGAATGCAAGACCTGACACCACGTTCAGTGGCTCACGGCCGCGGCCGCGAGCTCGGAAACGAGATTGTCGTTGTAGAAACGCTCGAGCTTGAACGGCTCGATCAGCTTCGGCGTCTTGCCCGTCGCGATCAGCTCCGCGAGCGTCACACCCGTGATCGGCGCGGCCTTGAAGCCGTAGGTGCCCCAGCCGCAGTCGACGAGGAAGCCTTCGACTTCCGTCTCGCCGATGATCGGGCTGTAGTCGGGGCTCATGTCGCACAGGCCGGTCCAGTGCCGCAGGATCTTGGTCGCGTGCAGTTGGGGGAAGAGCTCGAGGATGTGGCGGCTCGCGTAC
>JAYTJO010000181.1:0-9229 GCA_043730975.1 Thermoleophilia bacterium
CTGGCAGGTACCGAGCTCGTAGCGGTGCCCGACCGGATCGTCCGCTGCCGGGCGCACCTTGTAGGGGCGCCACGACCCGATCACGCTCTCCTTGCCGTAGGCCATGCCCATGTGCGGACCGTAGAACTTGTAGGGCGAGCAGAGGAGAACATCGACGTCCCAGGCCGACACGTCGATCTGGCCGTGGGGGCCGAAGTGAACGGCGTCCGCCCACGCGAGCGCGCCGACGCTGTGAGCGAGCTCGACGATGCGGCGAACGTCCGGGGCAGTTCCGACCGAGTTGGCCGCGACCGGGAAGGCGACAACGCGCGTGCGATCGCCGAGCTTCGAGGCGAGGTCGTCGTAGTCGAGTGAGAGGTCGGCGTTGAGCTCGACGTTGCGGACGACGATCCCGAGGTCATCCTGCAGCGCGAGCCACGGTGCCACGTTCCCATCGTGATCGAGCTTCGTCACGAGCACCTCATCTCCAGCTTTCAGCTCGCGCGCGAGCGCGCGGGTGAGCAGGAAGTTGAGGGACGTCATGCTCTGGCCGAACGCAACCTCGTCTCCGGAGCAGCCAAGGAACTCGCCCGCCCGAGTGTGCGCGAGGTCGACGAGTGCGGACGTGCGCCTCGACGTCTCGTAGGGAGCGCCGACGTTCGCGTTGTCGTGGCGCAGGTAGTGAGCGATCGCGTCGATCACCTCGTCGGGAACCTGCGTTCCCCCGGGTCCGTCGAAGAAGGCGAGGCGGCGCTGCAGGGCGGTGAAGCGGGAACGAACAGCCGTGACGTCGAGCAGGGTTGTGCTCAAGAGAAGTCCTCTCCGTTGACAGTCCAGTGATAGTCGAGCCTCGCGGTCAAAGAGGTACCGATGAAGCAGTCGCGCTCGCCCTTCATGATCAGCTCGCGCACGTCTTCCTCGGAGGTCGGGGCCGTAAACGTGACGTCCAGGTCTACCCGGATCTCGACGAACGCGAAGCGTCCGTCCTCCTCGCGTCGGGTCACGACCCCGTGTGCGGAGGCGAACGTCACCGGCTCGTGGCCTGCTCTGCGGGCGTGGTAGCGAAAGCTCGTGAGACTGCAGCGGCAGAGCGCCGCGAGCACGAGGTGCTCGGGCGTCCAGGCCTCCTCCTCGTTGGGGATCGTGCTGCCACCAAGCGCGCTATGGGCTGCCCATTCATCGTCGACAGAGACGTCAAAGGAGAAGGAGCGGGCTCGCGCGGTCATCTTGGCAGCGTATACCGTCCGGACCCTCGCATACCTTTCGGTCCGTGCAACGGTTGAGGCCGCTGAGTGAGGATGAGTGCTACCTCCGGTGCTATGGCCAGAGGGGCAGTGAGGACACCGTCAAGGTCGTCCGTCCCGGCGACCCGGTGATCGTGGAATCGACGGCTGTTCTCACCGAGCGCATTCGCCTCGCGTTCGAGGCGCGCCTCGAAGCGCGCGAGCCCGAAGCCGCATAGCCGACGCCGGGCAGACGCCCTCCGCCGTTCCCGACGTCCTGGCGCCGGGATTGCTGGTTGTCTTCTGCGGGATCAACCCGGGACGCTTCTCGGACGACGCGAACGCGCACTTCGCGAACCCCCGCAACGACTTCTGGCGTCTGCTCCATGCGGCGGGCTTCACGCCGCGTCTCTTCGAGCCATCCGAGCAGTTCGAACTGCTCCCGCTCGGCATAGGCGTCACGAACGCGGCGTATCGCACGACGCCCGGCTCGGGCGACCTCCGCGCGGGCGACTTCGCTGGAAGCGCGGAGCGGCTCGAGGCGCTCGCCCGCGAGTTGAGGCCAGGCATCATCGCCTTCGTCGGGAAGGAGGCGTATCGAGGGCCGTTCCGCGAGCGACCCGAGCACGGGCTCCAGGGCCGCTGCCTCGCCGAGACGGCGCTCTTCGTCCTGCCCTCGACCTCTCCCGCGAACGCCGCCGTTCCGTGGGAGCAGCGGCTCGCGTGGTTCAGGGCGCTCAGCGCGCAGATGGAGAGCAGCGGGACCAGGGATCGAGCGACGGATGCGGCCGGCGGTCGCGGTAGCGAGCTGTTCGTCGTGACGAAAAGGTCGGACGCAGAGTGAGCGCGATGCTACGCGGCCGCGAGCACGCCTTCGAGGCCCATTGCCCTCAGTCGGCTACCGTCCGGGAGCGTGACCGTGATGCTCCCCTCGCGCTCGAGGATGAAGCGCGCGTTGACGATGGTGATCGCGATCACCTCACCATGCTCGCCAAACTGGATGTAATGCCCCTCGGGCGACGCATCGTCGTGTGTCGGTTGCCTGGGTGCGCCTACCCACAGGTACAGAACGTCGGCCTCGCGGTCGAAAGTGACGTCGTCGAAGGCAATCCCACCGACGGTCGTCACCCCGGGAATTGAATCGATCATGAAATCAACCTCCGCGGAAACGCGGCAGCTATGAAGCCCTGGCAGTCCTCGTAGTGTACGGCTACGCGAATGCAGCGGTCGTGACGCCGCGTCCGACCTGCCGCAATTCGCTCTTGGAGACACGTCCGTGACCGAGCTCCGGATCCGCCCGGCCGCCCGTGCGATCGTGCTCGACCCGGACGATCGCGTCCTTCTCGTCCGGTTTGTGTTTCCGAGCGGGACGACGTTCTGGGCGACGCCGGGGGGAGGGGTCGAGGCGAGGGAGAGCACCGAGGACGCAGTTCGGCGCGAGCTCGCCGAGGAGACGGGGCTCGATGGAGTCGAGGTCGGTCCGGTCGTCTGGACGCGCCTGCACATCATCCCGTTTATCGGCGGCCAGTGGGACGGGCAGCACGAGCAGTACCACCTCGTCCGCACGTCGGCATTTACTCCGGTGCCCCGCCACTCCTGGGAGCAACTCAACGCCGAGTACGTCTTCGAGCTCCGCTGGTGGGCGCTCACCGAGCTCGAGGCGGCGGAAGAGTCCTTCGCTCCCCGCCGTCTACCCGAGCTCGTGCGCGATCTCGTGGACAACGGCCCACCGCTCGCACCGATCGACGCGGGGGTCTGAGCTTGAGGCTTGGTGTGGATTGGGAGTGCGTTTGGGGCGGTTCTGCACCAAGGAGCGTGTTCGCCGCGGTCGGCGTGAAGGCTGGTGGCCTTGATGTCGACCGCGACGGACACGATCCGCCGTGTGCAGGGCCGCATCCAGATGTGCTTCCAATACACATCAAGCCTCAGAGCGCGAGATGAAGCCGAAGGGCCTCGTCGAGGTCTGCCATGAGCGCGGGTGGTAGCCCTCCAACCCTTGTTCCGATCCGCTCGACGGCGACGGCTCGCACCTGCTCCGCCTGCGCCTTCGAGTCGCTGCGGAGCCCGGTGTCGGACGCTCGGAGCAGGACCTGGAACGGATACACGCGCGTTGTCGCCGATGTCACGGGTACCACCGTGACGACGCCGCGCCCAAGCCGCGCTGCTGCTGCGTTTGCCCCGTCGTTCGAGACGATCACTGCCGGCCGCCGCTTGTCGGCTTCCGCGCCTCGCACCGGTTCGAGGTCGACGAGTCTGATCTCACCCCGACGCATCGAGCCTCAGACCGTCAGACGCAGTGATATCCCATTCGGCGGCAGCGCCTGATTGTTCCCAGTCCGAGAACGCCTCCTCGTAGGCGGGCCCGAGCTGGGTTGCCCGGAGTAGCCGAACGGCGCTATGCAGGGCGGCCGAGCGAGAGCCGAACCCTTCGGCCGCGGCGTACGCGTCGAGGAACTCGACGTCCTCTTCCGGGAGACTGACGCTCAACTTCATACCATGATACTACCACCGGTAGGATCAGAGTAGTATCCCACACGGACACGTTCAAACGCACTACCCCTGCCAGCGCTTCGCGATCGGCAGCCGCCAGTCGCGGCCGAAGGCGCGGGGGCGAAGTTTCACGCCGGGCGGCGCCTGGCGGCGCTTGTACTCGGATCGGTCGACGAGTGCGAGCACGCGCTCGACCGTGGCGGCGTCGAACTCGGCGAGCAGCTCCTCGCGCGAGCGGTCGAGCTCGACGTAGGCCTCGAGCACCGGGTCGAGCAGATCGTACGGCGGCAGCGACTGATCGTCGCGCTGCTCAGCCCGCAGTTCAGCGCTCGGTGGTCGCTCGATCGTCGTCACGGGGATCAGCTCGCGGCCGGCCACCTCGTTGAGATGGCGCGAGAGGCGGAAGACATCGGTCTTGAAGACGTCCTTGAGCAGGGCGAAGCCGCCGACCATGTCGCCGTAGAGGGTGGCGTAGCCGACCGCCATCTCCGACTTGTTCCCCGTCGAGATGACGAGCCAGCCGAACTTGTTCGAGAGCGCCATCAGCATCGTGCCGCGGACGCGGGCCTGCAGGTTCTCCTCTGTCAGATCGGGCTCCCGGCCCGCGAACGAGTCGGCAAGTGCACCGGTGAAAGCGCCGACGACATCCTCGATCGGGATCTCGCGGAATTCGGCGCCGAGGTTGACGCTCACCTCGCGGGCGTCGTCGCGGGTGCCGTCCGACGAGTAGCGCGACGGCATCGACACGGTGTGAACGCGATCCGCCCCGAGCGCGTCGACGCAGATTGCCGCGGTCAGCGCGGAGTCGATGCCGCCGGAGATGGCGATTACGACCTCACGGAAGCCGCTCTTCTCGACGTAGTCGCGCACGCCGAGGCCGAGCGCGAGCCGCATCTGCTCGAGCTCGGATGCGAACGGGATGGGGTCAGGTCTTCCACGTTCCACCGTCGAACCGCCCACGAACTGACTCTCATCGCTTTCTTGTGGAACGTGGAAGACCTGATACCGCGTTACGTCAATCACGGTCACTTCGGGAGCACTCTCCCGGCTCCGCTCGAGCTCGCGGCGCCGGACGTCGCGGAGACGGCGGCCGATGGCCTCGGTCGGGTCGAGATCGACCACTAGCAGGCACTCCTCGAAGCCGGGCGCCCGTGCGATCACCTCGCCCTCGTCGTCGAGCACGACCGAGTGGCCGTCGAAGACGAGCTCGTCCTGCCCGCCGACGAGGTTGCAGAACGCGAGGTACGAGGCGTTGTCACGCGCGCGCGTGACGAGCATCTCCTCTCGGTCCTCTGCCTTGCCGACGTGGAAGGGAGACGCCGAGAGGTTGACGATCAGCTGGGCGCCGGCGAGGGCAAGGTCGGTGGCCGGAGGGCCGGGCTGCCAGATGTCCTCGCAGATCGTCGGGCCGAGGAGGACGTCACCGCAGCGGAGCAGAACGAGATCGCGCCCCGCGGCGAAGTAGCGGTGCTCGTCGAAGACGCCGTAGTTCGGGAGAAACTGCTTACGGTAGATCCCGCGGATCTCGCCCCCGGACAGGATCGCGCAAGCGTTCGCGAGATCACGGTCGAAGAGCGGGCAGCCGACGAGCGCGGTGATCCCCTCGGTCGCGACAGCGATCTCGTCGAGAGATGCTCGCGCCGCCTTGATGAAGCCCGGTCGCAGCAGCAGATCCTCGGGTGGGTATCCGGTGACGGCGAGTTCGGGGAAGACCACGAGGTCGGCTTCGGCAGCGTGGGCCTCACGGATCGCGCCGACGATGAGCTCGCGGTTCCCGTCGAGGTCGCCGACGATGACATTGAGTTGTGCAAGGGCGAGCCTCACTGGGGCCCCCGAACCGGGGGGTGTTTTTGCCTGTCAGTCATAAACTGCACTCTATCGTGATGCTCATGCCTTGGCCCGCGGGCGAACCCTTCAGGATCGCGCGAAGCGCGCAGAAAGATCAGGCGGGGGAGGGTGCGATACGCTCGTCCATCGCGCCCTCCCCCGCCCGCGGCGTCAGAGCCACGAGAAGTCCGCCGTCCTCGTCGTAGGCTGGAAAGAGGTCGACCGTGACGGGCTTTCGGATCGCCGCGCTGGTCGTGAGCTCGAGCTCGAGCCCCAGCTGACGCACTCCCCACTCGCGAACGACCCCGATCGGCGCCTGATCGGAGAGCGTTAGCACCTCGCCGATGTCGCGTCCCATCAGGTCGCCCTCCTGAAACCCCGTCTGCTCGAAGACACCCCGACCCGAAGCGAGCACGCGGGCGTCCGAGTCGCAGACGATGAACCCGGTCGCCGGAGCAGGGTAGTAGTCCTCGAGCAGCTGGAAGATGAAACCGAATCCGCACCGCCTGCACTGGAGGGCATCGGACCTGGTGAGCCCCTCGAACCCGTCGATGTCGACGGATCGGTTCTTGCAATTCGGGCAGATATAGACCGGCACCGCTCTATCCTAGAGGCTTGATGCGCATTGGAAGCAGGTCTGGATGCGGCCCTGCACGCTGCGGATCGCGTCCGCCGAGGGCGACATCAAGGCAACCAGCCTTGACGCCGTCCTCGTCGAACACGCTCCTTGGTGCAGAACCGCCCCAACCGCACTTCCAATACGCATCAAGCCTCTAGGCACCCGGGCCCACGCGGCGGCGCGACAAGGCAGACTCACAGGATGACAGTGCCGCCGATCCTCTGGAGCCCGGACGCGGACCGCATCGAGCGCGCCACGATCACGGCGTACACACGGTGGCTCGAGGAGACGCGGGGGCTCGAGCTGCCCGACTACGCGAGTCTCTGGGAGTGGTCGACGGCCGACATCGAGGGCTTCTGGGCATCGATCTGGGAGCGGTTCGGCGTCATCTCCTCGAGACCCTACGACCGGGTGCTCGGGTCACGGACGATGCCGGGCGCCGAATGGTTCCCGGGCGCGCGCCTCAACTACGCCGAGCACGCACTCCGGCCGCGCGACAGGGACGGCGTCGCGATCTGGCACGCATCCGAGCTCCGACCCCTCTCGACGATGACGCGCGGCCAGCTGGAGGACGAGGTGGCGTTGATCGCGGGTGGCCTGCGCGCCCTCGGCGTCGGTGCCGGTGACCGCGTCGCCGCCTATCTACCGAACGTTCCCGAGGCGGTCACGGCGTTCCTCGCGTGCGCCTCGATCGGCGCCATCTGGTCGAGTTGCTCGCCCGACTTCGGTGCGCGAAGCGTGATCGATCGCTTCGCCCAGATCGAGCCGAAGGTGCTCCTCGCGGTGGACGGCTACCGCTACGGCGGCAAGGACTTCGACCGCACGGTAGTCGTGAAGGAGCTGCTCGCAGAGCTCCCGACCGTGGAGCACACCGTGCTCCTCGCGTACCTCGACCCGAGTCACGCGCAGGAGGGAATCCGAGGAGCTGTTTCCTGGCAGGAGCTGCGCGAGCGCGGAGCCGGGGCGCCCTTGATCTTCGAGCAGGTGCCATCCGACCACCCGCTCTGGGTGCTCTACAGCTCCGGTACGACCGGCCTCCCGAAGGCGATCGTCCACGGCCACGGCGGGATCGTTCTCGAGTCGCTGAAGAAGATGTTCCTCCACGTCGACCTCCAGGCCGATGACCGCCTGTTCTGGTTCACGACGACCGGCTGGATGATGTGGAACTTCGTCGTCAGCGGCCTCTTTACCGACGCCTCGATCGTGCTCTACGACGGGAACCCGGGCACCCCCGACCTCGGCGTCCTATGGGATCTCGCCGAGGCCGCCGGCATCACGTGCTTCGGGACGAGTGCCGCCTACATCGGTGCCTGCCAGAAGGCCGGGCTGAGGCCTGCTGAGGGCCGCGACCTCTCGGCGCTCCGCTCGGTCGGATCGACGGGCTCACCGCTCTCGCCCGAGGCGTTCGCCTGGGTGTACGAGGCGCTCGGCGACGACATCTGGCTGTTTTCGACCTCCGGCGGCACGGACGTCGGCACCGCCTTCGTCGGCGGGGTCCCGACCCTGCCTGTGTACCGGGGAGAGCTTCAGGCGCGGTCACTCGGCGTCCGGCTCGAATCGTGGAGCCCGGAGGGACAGCCGCTCATCGGCGAGGTCGGCGAGCTCGTGATCACCGAGCCGATGCCGTCGATGCCGATCTCTTTCTGGAGCGATCCGGACGGCAGTCGCTACCGCGAGAGCTACTTCGAGATGTTCCCGGGTGTCTGGCGCCACGGCGACTGGATCGAGATCACCGACAGGGGCACGGCGATCATCTCGGGACGCTCCGATGCGACGATCAACCGTGGCGGCGTCCGCATGGGCACGAGCGAGATCTACCGGGTCGTGCTCGGCCTCGACGAGGTCGTCGACGCGCTCGTGATCGACCTGCCGCTCCCCGGTACGAGCGGCTTCATGCCGCTCTTCGTCGTCCTCCGCCCCGGCGTCGAGCTCGACGACGACCTCGTCAAGCGCATCCGGGCTCGCATCCGAGAGGACTGCTCGCCCCGCCACGTACCGGACGTGATCGAGCAGATCGCCGAGGTGCCGCGGACGCTCTCGGGGAAGGTGCTCGAGCTACCCGTCAAGCGCATCCTCCTCGGATCCGCGGCCGCCACGGTCGCGAGTCCCGACGCTCTTGCGAACCCGGCTGCGCTCGAACCTTTCGAGGTGATGGCGAAGTCGCCGCCCTATTCCGACGCGTAGGGGCGGGACCTGTCCCGCCCGCAGATCCGCCTCGTCTTGAATGAGTCTCTGCTAACCTAGTGTTCACTAACAAGACACGGTGATGGGAACACATGAGAGCGCGATTGCTCGCGGAGGAGAACAGGAAGTGGTGGACGCTCGCGTCCGTCTCGTTCGCCCTGTTCATGATCATGCTCGACAACACCGTCGTAAACGTCGCGCTGCCCACGATCCAGGAGGATCTCGGCATCGACGTCGCCGAGCTCGAGTGGGTCGTGACGGGCTACGCGCTCAGCTTCGCCGTCCTGATGCTCACGGGCGGGAAGGTCGCCGACATGATCGGCCGACGCCGCGTCTTCCTGATCGGCCTTGCGGTCTTCACGCTTGCATCGCTCCTCTGTGGGCTCGCGGGTAACGCCGAGCTTCTGATCGCCGCGCGAGTCCTCCAGGGTGTCGGTGCAGCCTTCATGATGCCGGCCACGCTGTCGATCATCACTGCCACGTTTCCACCGAGAGAGCGTGGCGCTGCGCTCGGCATTTGGGCCGGTGTCTCTGCGATGGCCCTCGCCATCGGCCCACTCGTCGGGGGCCTGATCACCGAGCACATCAGCTGGAACTGGATCTTCTTCATCAACGTGCCCGTCGGAATCATCGGCCTTGTCGCGGCGCGGCTGATCATCCCCGAGTCGAGGGACACCTCGCACGAGCAGCGGCTCGATCTGCCGGGGCTCCTGACGTCCGGGATCGCCCTCTTCGCCCTCGTCTACGCGCTGATCGAGGCGAACAGCCGTGGCTGGACGTCTCCTCTCATTCTGGGCCTCTTCGCCCTCGCGCTCGTCTCCGGGACGGCGTTTGTGATTCTCGAGTTGCGCCAGCGGCTGCCCATGTTCGACATGACGCTCTTCCGCAACCCGACCTTCGCCGGGGC
>JAYTJO010000182.1:0-6207 GCA_043730975.1 Thermoleophilia bacterium
GCGGAGGTCGCCCTCCCCCACGTCGAGCTGACAGAGCTGGAGCTTGTCGGCGTTCGGATGCTTGGCGGCCTCGACCACCTTGCCGACGCGCAGGTACGAGAGGTTGTCCCCCACGTCCGCGACGCCGATCTCGATCACGCGGTCGACCTCGAGAGCGGAGATATTCAGCCGATGAGCAATCTCGTGCGCGGTCGCGTCGACTTCGACGTACTCGCGCAGCCAGGAAAGTGGCGCGCGCATTTAGTGGCCGCTCACTAGAACTGCCTCGAGAAGCGAAGGTCGTTGCGCCAGAGCTCCCGCAGATCGGGGAACTCGTGACGGAGCATCGCGATGCGTTCGAGACCCCAGCCGAAGGCGAAGCCACTGTAGCGCTCGGGGTCGTACCCGACTGCCTCGAAGACCTTCGGATCGACCATCCCTGCGCCGCCCACCTCGATCCAGCCGGAGTGGCGACAGGCGGGACAACCGTCCCCGTCACACACGTGACAGGAGACATACGCCTCGATCGACGGCTCCGTGAACGGGAAGTAATGCGTGCGAAACTCGGTACGCCGCTTCTCCCCGAACAGCTTCCGAAGCAGGAAATCGAGCGTGCCGGTCAGGTCGGCCAGGGTGATGCCCTCGTCGACAGCAAGCCCCTCGACCTGATGGAAGATCGGGGAATGCGTCGCGTCGGGCGTATCGCGGCGGTAGGTTCGTCCGAGCGAGACGATGTACACCGGAGGCTCCTGCGCCTCCATCGTCCGCACCTGGGACGGGGAGGTCTCCGTTCGCAGCACCGTCGTCTCGTCGACGAAGAGCGTCGCCAGCGGGGAGCGCGCCGGGTGGCCGGCCGGGAAGTTGAGCGCGTCGAAGTTGTAGTAGGTCGTCTCGACCTCGCGGCCGTCGACGACGCTGTAGCCGAGGCCGAGAAAGACGTCCTCTACCTCTCGCCTGATCTGCGTGATCAGGTGCAGCTTGCCGCGGGAGTAGCCGCCGGCCGGGAGAGTCACGTCGACGCGCTCGTTCGTCAGTCGAGCATCGAGCTCCGCGCGAGAGAGCTCCGATTCGCGCGCGTCGATCGCTGCCTCGAGACGCTCGCGCACGGCGTTGAGCGCCATGCCGGTCTCGCGGTCGCGAACCTCGCGGAGCGCCTGCTTGAGCCCGCTCTTGCGTCCGAGATACTCGACCCGCACGGCCTCGATCGCGTCCGCGGACGACGCTGCAACGGCTGCAGCCAGTCCCTCGCGCTCGAGTGCTTCGGCATCCATTGAGGGCCGAGCGTACCAACGCAGTCAGGCGGGCCGACCGAGCCAGGAGCATCCGTACACTCCCCTCGTGGCCCTCTACGACCCGATTGCGGGAATCTACGACCCGTGGAGCGCGTCCGTCGTCGAGGACATCGCGTTCTACGTCGACGAGGCGAAGCGCCTCGGCGGGCCGGTCGTCGAGCTCGCGGTCGGCTCCGGTCGCATCGCCGTCCCGATCGCGCGTGCCGGAATCGCCGTGATCGGGGTCGACCTCTCGCCCGGCATGCTCTCGGTCGCCCGCGCGTTCGGCGAGGAGCACGGGGTCTCGGCTCTCCTCGACCTTCGCGTCGGCGATCTACGGGAACCGCCGGTCAACGAAGAGGTGCCCCTCGTGATCTGCCCCTTTCGCTCGCTACTGCACATGCCGGACGAGGACGAGAAATTGCGAGCACTCCGTGCCGCACACGACCTGCTGAAGCCGGGCGGTCACCTGATCTTCGACGTGTTCGCGCCGAGCAGCGAGGACATCGCGGAGACCAACGGTCTCTGGCTCGAACGGGAGCAGGACATCTTCGAGCGGGCCGACTGGGACGAGGCGAGTCGCACGCTGAAACTCTCCGTGCGATCGGGCGATTCCGCCGCCTCGATGGAGTTGCACTGGCTGTCGGCGATCGAGTGGCGACGGCTGATCGACAAGGCAGGGTTCGACGTCGCCGGGCTCTACGGCTGGTTCGATCGCCGACCCTTCAAGGGCGACGAGGACATGATCTGGGTTTGTCGCAAGCGCGGTTAGGGCTGCGGGCGACGCTTGCCGCGGGCGACGCTTACCCGCGCTACCGCGCGGGCGCGCATAGCCCCTACGGGATCGGTGCTCTTCGCCCCCTGGGATTCGGTGGGGTCGGTGTCGTAGGGGCGACGCGCAGGCGTCGTCCGCGCGTGAGCGCGGGCCAGCCGGACGAGAAGAGGTAGTGTCCCCACCATGATTGTCGTCTGGATCATTCTCGGACTCATCGTCCTGATCGGGATCTACCTGATCGCGCTCTACAACGGCCTCGTCACGAAGCGGAACCGGGTCGACAACGCGTGGGCGCAGATCGAGGTGCAGCTCAAGCGGCGCCGCGACCTGATCCCGAACCTCGTCGAAACAGTCAAGGGCTACGCCGCGCACGAGCGCGGAACGTTCGAGGCGGTCACGCAGGCACGCGCCGCTGCAGCCGGCGCTCAGGGACCTGCTGCGACGGCCGAAGCCGAGGGATTCCTCACCCAGGCCCTCGGAAAGCTCTTTGCCGTTGCCGAGGCGTATCCCGACCTGAAGGCGAGCACGAACTTCCTCGACCTCCAGGCACAGCTGAAGGACACGGAGGACAAGATCGCGGTCTCGCGTCAGGTCTACAACGACACCGTTTTGACGTTCAACAATGCGATCCAGGTGTTCCCTGCCGTGCTCATCGCAGGCCCGTTCGGGTTCACGAAGCGCGAGTTCTACGAGATCGAGGACGCGGCCGATCGCGAGCTGCCGGAAGTCAGCTTCCAGCCGGACGCATCGGCTGCACCGGCAGCTCCCCCGGCCGGCGATCCGCCCACGCCTCCGAGCGCGTAGTGCGTCGCCCCAATGCGTTCGACCGGAAACCCGTAGGGGCGGGACCTGTCCCGCCCGCGAGCGGCCCCAAAGCTTCGTCCTACCCCGATTCCGTAGCGGGCCAGACGTTGTGAAGCGCCGCACCGGCGCCCTCCTTGTAGTAGCGCTCGCCGCGCTTGCCTTCGCGGGAGTGGCCGAGGCGAAGTCCTTCACCCTGCCGCAGGCACAGGTCGCCGTTCAGGTCACGAAGGACGGCAGCCTCGTCGTCGACGAGTTCATCACGTACGCATTCAGCGGGCCGTTCAGCGGTGGCTACAGGGACATCCCGCTGCGGGCGGGCGAGTCGGTCGATCAGGTGCGCGTCAGCGAGAACGGTCGGGCCTACCGATCGGGCGGATGCACACAGCTCGGATGCGCAGACGCTCCGAGTACATTCGGTACGGCCATCGACACGGACAACGCGAGAATCGTCTGGCACTACCAGGCGAGCGACGAGCTCCGCACGTTCGTCGTGCACTACCGGCTCAGGGGCGTCGCGGTCGCGTACGACGACGTCGTCGACGTCAACCTGAAGGTCTGGGGCTCGGAGTGGGAGACGTCGCTCGGTCGACTAATCGCCACCGAGGTCGGCCCCGGGAAGATTCTTCGCGCCTGGGGCCACCCCGTCTACGTGCGGGGCGACGTGCAGTTCACGGGAAAGCGCGCGGTGTTGAGAGCGGTCGATGTCCCGTCCGGGCAGTTCGTCGAGCTGCGCACCGTGTTCCCTCGTTCGGCGTTCCGCTCGACCCTCGGGATGCGGGTCGCACAGGGTAACGGCCTCGCTGGAATCATCGCGGCCGAGCAGGCCGATGCGGCCGCGTTCGAGAAGGACAGCGAACGGATCGAGAATGCGAAGCAGCACCCCTGGCGCTACGTGCTCATGGTTCTCCTCCTCGGAACGATCCCCGCACTCCTGATCGTGGGCGCGGTCTTCTGGTTCTACGGGCGCGAGCTGAGGAGTGGTTACGACCGCGAGTACGAGCAGGAGCCGCCGACAGACACCGAGGCAGCCCTCGTACCGACCCTCGTACGACAGGGAGGCGAGGCGGGCTCGTTCGAGTTCACCGCAACGCTCTTCGACCTGATCCGGCGCGGCGTCTTCACATCGAAGCCGGTGGTCACCGAGCGGGCTACCTGGGGTGGTCTGCGTACCGAGAGCATCTCCGATCTCGAGATCTCGGCCGGATCGCAGGAGGGGCTCGTGCTTCACCCCTGGGAGAACGCCGTCGTCCGCGTCGTCGACGGTGTGATCGAGGACGGCCCGGAGCGCCTCTCTCTCTTCCGCCAGCAGATCGAGGGCGAGAGGGAGGCTATGAGCAAGCACTTCACGTCGTTCAAGGCGAACGTCGGCACCGAGATCGGGAACCGCGCCTGGTTCATCTCCCGCGGGGCTGCGGCACTCGCCGTAGCACTGCTCGTGCTGCTTGCGATCGCCACGCTATCGATCTATCTCGCGGCCGACGGTTGGCGGAGCGTCTACCCGCGCTGGAGCGACGTCGTTCTCGTCGGCTTCGCCGCAGCAACGCTCCTCAACGCCGCGATCGTGATCGGCGCCCTCACCCAGCGCAAGCTCTGGCGCCGGCGGTCGCGCGCCGCCGGGATCGAGGCCGAGCGCTGGGAGGCATTCCGCCGCTACCTCACCGACTTCCCACGCCTGCACGAGGCTCCGCCCGCGACGCTCGCCCTCTGGGAGCGTCTCCTCGTCTATGGCATCGCCTTCGGGATCGCCGATCGGGTCTTGCAAGCCGCCCATCTTGCTATGCCCGAGGCTCTCGCTACGACGTCGTCGATCTACTGGATCTCGAACGGCGGTGACCTCGGATCGGGTGCGACGTCGATGGGGATCGGTGATCTCGCGTCTGGATTTGGCTCTGCGCTCGCTCCGCCGTCATCGGGTTCGGGCGGTGGCGGAGGCGGCTTCTCGGGTGGCGGCGGAGGGGGCGGTGGGGGCGGAGGCGGAGGCGCCTGGTAGGGCATGGCCTCATGGGACATCTTGCGCTGCTTCCTCGATGTCGGCACCATTGAGAGATGGAAGAAAGAGATGTCACGGTTCTCATGCAAGCGGTCTTCGAGATCAAGTGTGACGTTCGAGATCTGCTCGACCTGTTCAGAGAGGAGGACGGCGATGGACAAGAAGAAGCGGATGGAGAGGGCTAGGGCACGCACAGAGCGGTGGGCGGCAACAGACCCGACGATGCGCGAACTTCGCCAGCGCATCGACTATCACCGGGCGCGTCTCGACGCAGCAGAGCGCGTTCAGGAAGAGCGGCGCGAGAGCTCGTAGAGCGCGATCGCGCCCGCAGCAGCAACGTTCAGCGACTCTGCATCGCCCGGCATCGGGATCGCCGCGACCGTGTCGCAGGCAGCGAGGAGCTCGTCAGGAAGCCCTGCCCGCTCGGCTCCGAGCACGATCGTCACGGGCGCCGTCAGATCCACGTCCATGAGCGCCATCGCCCCGCTCGCATCGAGCGCGACCTGACGGCCGGGACGCTCGTCCCATCCGAGGAGGGGCACCCGGAAGATCGCGCCGGCGCTCGCACGAAGCGCCTTCTGTGACAGCGGCTCGGCACACCCTTCGGACAGCGCCACAGCAGCGCCGAACGCGTCTGCCGAACGAATGAGTGTCCCGACGTTGCCCGGGTCTCCGAGGCGCCACAGCGCGAGACAGGTGGCCCGCACGCCAAGCGGGAGGTCTACGCGGCGGAAGATGCCGATCATCCGCGCCGGGTGCGGCAACGTCGACACGCCGGCGAGCAGCTCGGCCTCGACGTTCTCGCCCGCGACCAGGAGGTCGACCGGCTCGATCCCGGCAGCGAGCGCCGCGTCGCACAGATCCTCGCCCTCGCACGCGAACAGCCCCGTCTCCTCCCGCTCCTTCTTCCGCTGCAGGGCCCGCACGAGCTTGAGGCGGGGATTGTCCTTCGAGGTGATCATGCAGCCTCGAGCCAGTCGACCCAGTTGCCGTGGAAGTCGACCAGGGCGCCGAGCCGCGCGGGAGCGGGCCAGACGCGCACCTCGAGCTCCCAGCAATCGTCCTCGGCGAACTGCCGCTCCTCCATTCGCCGCGACGAGACCCAGGCAAGCGGCCGCCCGTCCGCTCCGGCCTCGTCGAGCGACGCACGCAACAGGTCGTAGCGCGCCTGCGTGAGATACCCCGTCGACGCCGTCTGGAAGACGACGGTGAGTGCCTCGGCCGATCGCCGCTCGAGGAGACCCGGAAGGAGGTCGACGTAGTCGCCGCGGATCAGTTCCGGGCGTGTCGGGCTCTCGAGCAGCGTCGCAATCGCCGCGTCGAGCCGCGTAGCCCGCTCGGTCAGCCCGGGCCAGAGAAAGCTATGCAGCAGCACTGACCCTTCGGTG
>JAYTJO010000183.1:0-1507 GCA_043730975.1 Thermoleophilia bacterium
GGAGTGGGGCACCTCGAGCGGCGACATCTCCGTCAACTAGTGCGGTGTCTCGCGACGTTGCGTCTGTTTGTCCCTGAGGTCGGTGGTCGCCGTGCTCCGTCCCGGGAGAGGCTGCGCCGTCTCCCCTACTGGATGCCGGTGGAACGGTTCGAGGTGGCGCACTAGGGATGCCCGAGGTCGCCGTCTGCCCAATTGCCGAGTTCCCATCCGGGACTGTTCGGATCGTGGAGGTTTCACCGTCTCTGTCGATCGGGATTTACAACTGCAACGGCGACTTGTTTGCGATCGAAGACCAGTGCACGCACGACGAGGGTCCCTTGTGCGAGGGCGAGTTCGACTGTGACGAGCGGGTTGCAATCTGCCCGCGGCACGGCGCCCGGTTTGACATCGCGACGGGCCGTGCCCTGACGCTCCCTGCCTACATCGACGTCGCCACCTTCCCGGCGCGTGTGCGCGACGATGGAATGGTCGTCGTCGACGCCTGACTGCCTTGCGCGAGGTTCGGGTTTCGTTTGGGGTTGCCGTCGTCCCCCCTCGTCGGTATACACTCGGACTAACCGCGGAAAGGAGGTGGTCCGGACGTGACAGATTCCAGCAGTACCGGCAGTGGAGGTACCAGCGGGTAGAGGCGTGTTCCCGAGACCCATCGGGGAATCGCCATAGCCAAGCGTAGGGGACGCGCGTTCCGCGCCGCCGGCCGTTTCACCCTCGGGTGAGCGGACAGGCAGGAAGCGCCTCTGCCAAATCCAACGCTGGTTACCGGGATCGAGGGCCGCCGAAAGGCGGCCCTCATCTTTTTCTAGAACGGAGTATTCGATGTCCCTCGGGGCGTCGGTCTCCTGCCAACACCGCGGGACTCCCGTCCGCGCTCACGGTGGCGTTGGCGTTCTGAGCCGCATATGCGTTCGAGCCTGCGCGAGTCGCCGGGCGTAGATGCGAGGCACATCCTCCGGGAGTACAGGAATCCGGCGAGTGAGGATTTCGACCGTCGTCGTGAGCGTGGCTACGAGTCGCGCTCGTCGCTCCCGTTCTGCGATGACGAGCCTTCTGACACTCTCGTAGCACGGCGTCGTGGTGTCGAAGCGCAACGCCCTGCGCCTGAGCCCGCGCCAGACCTCGGCCGAACAACGGAGATCGGGAATGCGGCTGACGCTCGCGATAAGCCGTGGGTCGATGGCGGGAGAAAACTGCACTCACCGACTCTCGCACAGAGAACGCGACGTCTCTGTGTCGAGAGTGGGGCGACATCGTGCCGGGAACTTCGCAGTGGACACTCGCGACCCTGCGGACGAGCGCCAAGTGCAAGGGTAAGAACCGGCGCGCCCCGCTCGTGACGATGTGTCACAAGCGCTCGCGGCGGAACGACCATTTCTCGAACTCTCTCGAACCCCCGGGGTTTGCGATCTCTCGACCTGGGCGTCAAGACTCCTCGACGAGGTCTCTCCGATTCCCGTATTCACCCAGGAACGCGCGGGCAGCACACGCTCGTGACGATGTGTCACAAGGA
>JAYTJO010000184.1:0-5768 GCA_043730975.1 Thermoleophilia bacterium
GCCACGCTGCTATCGGGCTCCGCTCTCGCGCAGTCCGAACGATCACTCTCGGCTCCCCGGGAGCTGAAGCCGTTCCTCCTCCGCGCCAGTGAACCTGCCGAACATTCCTTCTCGCGAACACCTTCGTTCTCCTGGGCGCCCGTCCGGGGTGCCCTTCGCTACGAGTTCCAGGTGGCGAAGACCACTGGGTTTCAGGACGGGACACTCTTCTGGGCGAGCTCGTCACTACGAAACCCCGCGGTTGCACTACCCCTGACGCTCCCCTGGATGACGGGCGCTCCGTACGCCGCGTACGCACGTGTACGAGCAGTGACCCACAGTGGAACCTCGAGCTGGAGTGCGCCGTTCGGTTTCAACCTCCAGTGGAAGGAGGTGCCAAGGAAAGTTGCGGGTTTCCCAAGTGTGTTGCAGTGGACGCCCGTGGAGGGAGCCACGAGCTACCAAGTGTGGTTCCCCTCGATTCGCCGCAAGTTCGAGTCGCGCACGACGGCCGCTGATGAACGCGAGATCTATGCCTTCAGGACGATGCCTCTGAGCGCGATCACCTGGCGCGTGCGCGCCGTGCGCCGAGTCGATCCGGCGAAGGTTGCGCTCAACCATCTTCCACCCGTCTCGTACGGCCCCTGGAGTCCCCCCTACTCGGCAACGAATCCTGCTCTTGCCGGTGGCCCGGTCAGTCCGGTGGCATCCGTGACAGCCGGCGGGACAAGCACCGCGGCAAAGATCAGTGTTCACGAGATGACACCGGCATTCATCTTCCGCGGCTCGACCGACAAGGCGGGTACGCCGTACACGCTCTTCCGGGTGTACGTCTTCTCGGATAGCCAGTGCGTCAACACGGTGTTCACGGGGGCAGTCGTCGGCGGTCAATCGTATGCCCCCCGGCGAGCCGGAACGCTGGCGCTGCCTACGACAGTCACGGCGCTCAGCGGAGCCGCCACGACGTATCTCGCGGTCGGGAACGAGCCTGAGCCAACGATGGTCGACGGCACTCCTGTCAAGGCGACCGAGGCCCTCGTGCCGACGACCGCTGCCGGGGTAGGAGGCTCTTCGTCCGGAGGTACCGAAGGCGCCAAGACCGGATCCACGGCTGGATCCTCGCCGGGCTCCCCAACAGGTGAATCGACCTCGGCCGGTACGACCGCGCCCACAATCTCCACCTGGCCACCCATTGACCTGCTCGAAAGCGGCTGGCCGAACGGCAGGTTCTACTGGACCGTCGTGCCGGTAGCTGCGGTGCCGAAGTTTGACGACACGGGCAAGATCACCGGGTACGTCTACAGCGACGTTGAACTGCCTCAGGACAACTGCGCCGACGGCCGGATGTCCGCCTTCGGCAAGGTATCGACCCCCGCCGTTGCGGGTCAGGGAACGCCCTTTGCATCCGGGCTTTCGCCCGCGGGACGTCTGGTTGCCTCGGCGGGGCAGCGACCTTCGTTCTACGGTGCTCCTCTGGTCGCTTGGACGCCTGTGCCCGGGGCCGAGACCTATCAGGTCGAGTGGTCCGCCACGCGGTACCCCTGGCGCGCAGTGAAGCGCCTCGACGTCACCGGAGGGACGGCCGTATCGTTGCCGTTGAAGTCCGGGGCCTGGTGGTATCGGATCCGCGGCGTCGATCCGGCCATGCCGGTCGGACGGCAGGTCATGACCTGGTCGGAACCCCTCCGGATCACGGTCGCGAAACCCAAGTTCCGGCTCGTCTCCTCCTCGAAGTAGGCCGTCGAATAGTAAGGTCGGGGCTCGTATGAGCCCCGACCTTGCACTAGCCCTCGAACTGGCAGACGCGGCCGACGAGATCTCGCTCGGCCGTTTTCGCGCAACCGATCTGGTCGTCGAGACGAAGCCCGATCTGACCCCCGTGACAGAAGCCGACCGGGCCGTCGAAAAGGCGATTCGGGCGCGCCTCGCGGCGGAGCGCCCGAACGACGGGATCCTCGGTGAGGAGTTCGGCACAACAGGTAGCGGCACGCGTCGCTGGATCGTCGACCCGATCGACGGGACGCGCAACTACTCCCGCGGGATCCCCGTCTGGGCAACGTTGATCGCCCTCGAGGAGAAGGGGGAGATCCAGCTCGGCGTGGTCTCGGCGCCGGCTCTGCACCGGCGCTGGCACGCCGAGCGAGGGGGCGGCGCCTGGGTCAACGACGATCGCATTCGCGTCTCGGCGATCAGGCAGATCGAGGACGCGGTGCTCTCGTTCGCACTCGAGCAACCGATCCCGTCACTCGCTGGCTATGCCTGGCACGCGCGCGGTTACGGCGACTTCTGGGCCCACATGCTCGTTGCCGAAGGCGCGGTCGACGGCGCCGTCGAAGCAGTCGGGGCGAAGGTCTGGGATCTGGCGGCAATCCAGCCGATCGTCGAGGAGGCAGGCGGGCGCTTCAGTGATTCAGTGGGAGTGGCTCGTATCGACGGAGGCACCGCCATCTCCTCGAACGGGCATCTGCACGACGAGCTGCTTCGGGCGGTGCGAGAGACGGGGTGAGGACGGACCTCACCCCGTAAGCCGCGAACGTCAGCCGATCGAGTCGCGGAAGGCGACGCCTTCGCCGCCGATTGCCGCAGACTCCTCGATCGGGATGATCGGCGTCGCCGTGAAGTGCAGCCACGGCGTCCACGGAGCGGTCACCCGGGCAAGCGTCGCGGCGCTGTCGACCTCGATGATCGCCACGCCGCCGCTGCCGTCGGCGAAGCCGTAGAACCCCTGGAAGTCTGATCCCGCGGGCGGCTGCCACTGCGAGAACACCGTCAGGGAGCGTCGCTCGCCCTCCTCTGACGGGTCGATGAACTGCCAGGTCAGGTGGAAGAGCATCCTCGTTCCTTTCGATTGGGGCGGCGACTCTACCAAGTGGTGGCAGGAAGCGCTACCCGACGGCCCGGACAGCCGCCTCGTACACCGGGTCGCGGCCGAACTGGTCGAGCTCGCCCGAGAGCAGTTCGCTCGGGCTGAGCAGATCACCTGCCGAACCGACGGGCGCTCCGTCGACCCAGATCGTGTTGACGGTGGGTGCGTCCCGGCGGGTCAGCGCGATCTCGCGCTTCAGTCTCGACCGGAGCCAGCCGGCGATCAGCTCGGCATCGGCACGCGGCCCCTCGACGCGCAGCTTCGCTATCGACGCAATGCCCGGCCAGAGATCCGCCAGTCGCCGCCGCCACGGCAGTGTGCGTGAGAAGGCAATGTCCGAAACGGCGACGCGATCGAACAGCGATCCAAGATCCGAGTGGGCCCCCGGGATGCGACGCCATTCCGACGAGTCGACTACGAGCCTGTCGGTCACGTCAAGGATCTCCTCGAGCGCGCGGCTCCCCCACTTTGGCTCCCCGCGCCAGCGACAGAAGACGGGCAGATCCGAGACGAGCAGTGGGGTGACGACCGATCCGGGGTGATCGGCCGCGTCGCCTCGGAGTCTGATCTGGATGACCTCGGAGATCACCTCGTGCGCCATCCCCGGCAACTGGAACCCCTTCAGCTCGGCGCGGGCAACGATCTTCGCCTCACGACCGGGCTCCGGAATGAGGAAGATCGTCCGTGCCGGGTGACGCTCGGCCAACCCGGCCAGCGTGACCTTCGCTTTCGCGTGCCACTCCGGCGGGCACCAGACAAGGTGCGTCATCGTGCTCGTGCGCAGCTCCGGCATCCCGTCGGCCTCCTCGAGCACGCGGAGCTTTCCCAGCTGACTCTCGATGTCGGAGACGATCCCCATGGAACTCTAGAACCTCACCCCGGTTTGACCCATCGCCAACCCGTAGGGGACAGGCGCATGCTTGTCCCGGGAGCGAATGGATGCCCCACCAGCCAGAGAGGCACACAGGCGTATCGTGGTGATCCGGCGCACTAGTGCCGGCGCCAGGAGCGCGCGTCACGATGAATCAGGTCATCCGCCGACCGTGGCCCCCAGGTGCCGCTCGCGTAGTTCGGGAAGTTCGGCCGGTCGCGCTGCCAGCCGCCGAGGATCGCATCGACGAGCTTCCACTGCTCCTCGACCTCGTCCTCGCGTGTGAACAACGTTGCGTCACCGAGCAACGCATCGAGGATCAGACGCTCGTACGCCTCGGGCAGGCCCGTGCGAAAGGCGCCGCCGTAGAGGAAGTCCATGTGCACGGTGCGGATCGTCATGCCCGCGCCCGGCACCTTGGCGCCGATCGCGAGCGAGACGCCCTCGTCGGGCTGGACATGGATGAGGAGCACGTTTGGCCGCAGCCCGTCACCGGCGATCGCCTCGAACGGCGGGTGCGGCGCACGCTGGAACTGGATCGCAATCGTCGTTTCCCGGCGGCCGAGGCGCTTGCCGGCGCGGACATAGAACGGCGTGTCGGCCCAGCGCCAGTTGTCGACATAGAGCTTCGCCGCAATGAACGTCTCGGTCAACGAGCCGGGCGCGACACCATCCTCCTCGCGGTACCCGGGAACCTCGACGCCCTCGACGAAACCGGCGCCGTACTGCCCACGGACGACCGACTTCGGCCCCGGCGTGTGCATCGACTTCAGCACCTTCACCTTCTCGTTGCGTACCGAGTCTGCGGTGAAGTCGATCGGCGGTTCCATCGCCGTGAGCGCAAGGAGCTGGAGAAGGTGGTTCTGGAAGATGTCGCGGATCACACCGGCCGACTCGTAGAACCCGGCGCGGCCTTCGATACCCATCGACTCGGCGACCGTGATCTGCACGTGGTCGATGAACTGACGGTTCCAGATCGGCTCGAAGATGCCGTTCGCGAAGCGCAACGCCAGCATGTTCTGCACGGTCTCCTTGCCGAGGTAGTGGTCGATGCGGAAGATCTCGTCCTCCCGGAACCAGGTGTGCAGCAACTCGTTCAGCGCGAGCGCAGAGGCGAGATCGCGGCCGAACGGCTTCTCGACGATGAGGCGTACCCAACCCTCCTTGTGGCGCCGCTTGCCGATTTCCGTGACGGTGATCGCGAAGGCCTGAGGCGGCACCGCGAGGTAGTAGAGGCGGTTGCCGGCCGTGCCGTGCTCCACGTCGATCTCCTCCAGGATCTGACCGACGCGATCCTCGCCCTCGCCGTCGTCGAACTCGGTGCCGACGTAGCGCATGCCCCGCGAGAGCGCGTCCCACGCGTCCTGGCGGAACGGGTCACGTGCGTGCTGCTTGACCGCCTTCTTCATCGCAGCTGCAAACTGCGCCGACGTCTGCGGGGTGCGCGCGACGCCCACGACCGCGTAGTTGTCGGGCAGGAGCTTGCGGTAGGCGAGAGCGTAGAGCGCGGGGAACAGCTTGCGCTTGGTCAGGTCGCCCGATGCGCCAAAGATGACGATGGCGCACGACTCCGGCCGCCGCCGCAGTTGCAGCCCTTCGAGGAGGGGATTTGCGTCGTCGCTCACACGCACGCCGCCGTGAACGGACGCTGCGGTCGAGGCATGCGCCTCGCCCCTACGAGTCCAAACGGCTGCGACTGACGGGATGGATGCTCGGATCCGGCCCTTCCCGTAGGGGCGACGCGCACGCGTCGACCGATCGACAACAATCGCGGTTCAACCCGAATGCGAGACACCTCACTCACACGGATGCCAGCGAGCCCACCTTGGCCCGGATTCCGTCGAGGAGCTCGGCGAACGAGTCGGCGAACTTCTCGACCCCCTCGGCCTCGAGGGTGTCGACGACGTCGTCATAGTCGATGCCTGCAGCAGCGAGGTCAGCGAGGAGCTGATTCGCCTGACCGATCCCGTCGGTGAGGCTCCCGGTCTTCACTTCGCCGTGATCCGCGAACGCCCGAACCGTCTCGAGCGGCATCGTGTTGACCGTGTCGGG
>JAYTJO010000185.1:0-2455 GCA_043730975.1 Thermoleophilia bacterium
GCCCAGTACCCGACGAGCGTGAGGAGCAAGGACGTCAGCCCGAGCGTGCCGAGAGTGGTTACATCGACGATGAGCCCTGCGAAGAACCCTGTCACCGCACCTGTGACGGCACCGCGAAGCAGCGCGACCGAGACCAGCGTGACGAGAAGGAGATCCGGGCCACCTCCGCCCATCGTTACCGACGAGAAAGCGGACACCTGCAGGATCGCAACCACGAAAATGATCGAGGCGACGCGAACGCCGATCGCCGGATTCACCTGCGGCCGCCCTTGAGGACGAGCACGAGCACGGCGTCGACGCGGTCGAAATCGGCGAACGGCTCGACCTGGATCTGCTTCCAGAGATCGGTGTCCGCCTGGCCGACGCTCGTAACACGGCCGATCGGGATCCCCTTCGGGTAGAGAGACGCGAGCTTGCTGGAGCGCCAGCCGGCCGTCACGATCGTGTCACCGACCGAGACCTTCACCTTCTTCGGGACCCGATCGAAGATCAGGGTCGAGGCCGAACCGCGCCCGTGCTTGACGATCCCCGCAGCGCCCGACTTGACGTCGAGGGCCGACACAGCGAGCTGCTCGTCGCTGAGCAGCGTGACGCGTGCCGAGCGCGCGTAGACGCGCGTTACCCGGCCGAGAAAGCCGTCGGCGGTAACGACAGGCGCATCGAGCGCCACCCCGTCGTTCGACCCGGCCGCGACGACGATCTCCTGCGCAAAGCTGCCGCTTGGTCGGGCGATGACGGCCGCCGCGAGCCCGGTGTAGTCATCGGGGAAGCGAGGGCCGTCGCGGAAGGCGAGGAGTGCCTTGAGCTTCGCGTTCTCGTTCGCAGCGAACTGGTTCTGGATCACCTGCTGGCGCAGCGCCTCGGTTTCCTCCTTGAGGCGCTTCGCGTCGGAGCGCGCAGTGAGAAGGGAGTCGGCCCACCCGTAGACGTCGCGGAACGGCTGCGCCACCCGTTCACCTGCGATCGTGAATGGTCGCAGGGCGCCCGCAGCGGCACTCTCGGCAGAAGCGACGGGGCCGGAATCAGGTTTGCGGAACGAGAAGGTGATGAGGACGAGCGCGAGCACGACAAGGATCCCCACCACGATCCGCCGCCTGAGAGCGGAGGTCGATCGGGAGGGGGGCTTTCCGGTGGCGGGACGCTGGACATTGACGCCCAGCACCGCCGTGCGTGCGGTGCGATGACGGGGCACAGACGTCGATTGTACCGTCCTCGAGCGGCGTGCGGCCTGGCCGGAGGGCAGGCTTAGCGGTATCCGAACACGTTGCCGCTAGCGGCGGTAGCCGTTGCGCCGCTTGCGCGAGCGCTCCGAGCGAACGATCGTGTCGAACTCCTCGAGGCTGCGGCCGGAGCCGACGGCGACGCACGTCAGCGGGCTCTCCGCGAGATGCACGGGCATCTGGGTCTCGTGGCGGAGCCTCTCGTCGAGGCCCTGGAGGAGGGCTCCTCCGCCCGCGAGGACGATCCCCCGGTCCATGATGTCGGCTGCCAGCTCGGGAGGAGTCTTGTCGAGCGTGGACTTGATCGCGTCGATGATCTGGGAGACCGGCTCGTCGAGCGCCCGACGTACCTCTTCGGACGAGATCACGACCGTCTTCGGCAGTCCGGTCAGCATGTCGCGTCCGCGCACCTCCGCCTGAACCTCTTCGGCGAGGCGGAACCCCGACCCGACCTCGAGCTTGATCTCCTCGGCCGTCTGCTGGCCGACGAGCAGCTTGTACTCCTTCTTGATGTGCGTGACGATCGCGTCGTCCATCTCGTCGCCACCGACCCGGAGCGACTGCGAAACGACGATGCCGCCGAGCGAGATCACCGCGACCTCGGTCGTGCCACCGCCGATGTCGACGATCATGTTCCCGGTCGGCTCGCCGACCGGAAGGCCTGCACCGATCGCAGCCGCCATCGGCTCTTCGATCAGGTACGCCTGGCGAGCACCTGCGGCGAGGGTCGCATCCTCGACGGCGCGCTTCTCGACGCCGGTCACCCCGGAGGGGACGCAAACGATCACGCGTGGGTGTGCGAAGCGATGCTGATGGACTTTCTGAATGAAGTGCCGCAGCATCTGCTCGGTCACGTCGAAGTCGGCGATGACGCCGTCCTTCAGAGGCCGGATCGCGGAGATGGTGCCGGGCGTGCGCCCGAGCATCCGTTTCGCCTCGACGCCGACGGCGTGGACGTCACCCGTGCGCTGGTCGATCGCGACGACGGATGGCTCCGAGAGCACGATGCCGCGGCCCCGCACGTAGACGAGGGTGTTGGCGGTGCCGAGATCGACCGCCATGTCGCGACCGCCGAATCCGGTGAGGGCGTTGAACCAACTCATGGACGCAGCAGTCTAGCCTGGAAAGGCATCTGCGTAAGCGTTCACCCCCTGCGGAGGGACCCGGGTTCGGGCGGCGAACTTTGAGGTGTGGAGCGGGCTGAGGCTGAGGCGATCGTTGATGGTGATCGTGAG
>JAYTJO010000186.1:0-1822 GCA_043730975.1 Thermoleophilia bacterium
CCAAGATCCGGGCGCGGCTCGGGGGTCGTCTCCGGACACCGATCTCGGGTGGGGCGCCGCTCTCCCAGGAGATCGCGGAGTTCTTCGACGCAATCGGGATTCGCATACTCGAGGCGTACGGCCTGACGGAGTGCACGACAGGTGCCACGACGAACACGCCTCAGGACTGGCGCTTTGGCACTGTCGGCCAGGCCTTCCCTGGCACCGAGTTACGCACCGCCGCGGACGGCGAGCTCCTGATCCGCAGCGGAACCGTCTTCGCCGGCTACTACAAAGACCCGGAGGCGACGGCCGAGGTGCTCGACGCGGACGGGTGGCTTCATTCAGGCGATATCGCCGAGATCGACGCCGACGGGTTCGTCACGATCACCGACCGCAAGAAGGACATCCTCGTCACGGCAGGCGGCAAGAACATCGCTCCCCAGAACATCGAGAACGACCTCAAGGTGTCGCAGGTCGTATCGCAGGCGATCGTGGTCGGCGATCGCCGGCCGTATCCGGCAGCGCTGATCACATTGGATCCGATCGAGATCGGGAAGTGGGCCGAGAAGAATGGCATCGCCGGTGGCCTCGACGAGTTGGTGGTGAATGAGCAGGTGCGCGAACTCATCCAGGGGATCGTCGACGAGGTCAACCGAGAGCGGTCACGCTACGAACAGATCAAGCGATTCGCGATCCTCCCTCGTGACTTCACGATGGAGCGCGATGAGATGACGCCGACGCTGAAGCTGAAACGACGTCCGATCCTCGAGCACTTCGCCGAAGCAGTCGAGGCATTGTACGAGCCGTAGGGCGCGTCGCTCGGGGGCTGTAGGGGCTATGCGCGGCGAGCCTAGGCGAGCCAAAGCGTCGCCCGCGGACGACGCTGCACGGCGCCGAGGCGCCGTTTCGCATAGCCCCTACAGACGCTTGGCGCCGACCCAGCCGGAGCGATAGATGCTGGAGATCTTGACCACGTCGCCCGTCTGGGGCGCGTGGATGTATTGACCGCCACCGATGGCGATACCCATGTGGCCGAGTCCGCTGTAGAAGACGAGATCGCCTGGCTGAAGATCTGACTGGGAAACAGGGGTTCCATAGCTGTAGATCGATGCGGCGTGGTGCGGGAGCGAGACGCCGATCTGCGCATAGACGTACGAAACGAGACCTGAACAGTCGAAGCCACTCGGGCTCATGCCACCCCAGACGTAGGGAACGCCGAGGTACTGCATCGCGATCCCGACGACGCCGCCGTACTGCGAGGGCGCCGCGGTCGGGATGAACTCCTCTCCGCTGTCCGGCGGGGTGATCGACGTCGAGGAATCGGGAACGACTGCAGCCTGCGTTGCCTGTGCACGGGAGGCCGACTCGGCTGCGCGCTCCTGGGCCGCGAGTCGCGCCCTGGCCTGGGATTCGATCTGGGCCTGCCGACGGGCCTCCTCCGCCTGGAGCTGCCGGATCTCGCTCTGCAGGCCGGCAAGCGAGCGCTGCTGCTGTGCGATCTGACCTTCGATCGCCCTCTGCTGGCTTGCCTTCTGCGCCACGATCCGAGACTGCGAGGCGCGGGCGCGCGTGAGGTTTTCGCGACGCTGCTTGACCTCCTTGCGGAAGCGCGTCACCTCCTTCAGCACCTTCGCATCCTGGTTTCCGACCCGCTCCACCATGTCGAGGCGACCAAGGAGATCGTCGAGGCTCTCCGCCCCGAGAATGACCTCGACGGCGCCGCCGCCATCACCGTTGACGTAGAGCGCCCGCAATCTGTCCGCGATGTGCACCTGGGCTGCGCCGAGGCTCTTCTTGGCGACGACGAGATGGCGCGCGTTCGAGTTGAGGTCGGCGTCGA
>JAYTJO010000187.1:0-3035 GCA_043730975.1 Thermoleophilia bacterium
CCGCGCGCCGTTCGGCTTCGCCTTTACGGGCTAGCCGGCGCCTCCGACCCTTGCCTCGCGCCGTCTAGCTCCCTCTTTCCCGGCGAACCGCTCTCCAGCGAAAGGTGCTCCCTCCACCATGGCCTCCATCGAATTGACCGTCGCCTATCCCGGCCGCGAAGGCGCCCACTCAGCGGCCGCGTGCGACCGACTCTTCCCGGCAGCACGCCTCGTTCCGCTGCCGACGTTCTCGGACGTGATCGACGCAGTCGCCGCGGGACGCGTCCCGTACGGCGTCCTCCCGATCGAGAGCTCGCTCGTCGGGCCTGTCGCCGAGACACACGATCTCCTCTACGAGTCACCACTGTCGATCGTGGCCGAAGCGATCATCCCGGTCAACCACTGCCTCGTCGGGCCGGGCATCGTCGAGCTCGCCGACATTCGCGAGATTCACAGCCACCCCGTCGCCCTCGACCAGTGCCGGAGGCTCGTGGCATCTCTACCGAACGCCATCGCGGTTGCGGCACCGACAACGGGCGACGCAGCCTCGATCGTGGCGGGAATGGCCGATCCCACGGTCGTTGCGATCGCGAGCGATCGGGCTGCCCGGATCAACGGGTTGACGATTATCGATGGCAACGTCGGCGACCATCCCGAGGCGTACACGCGCTTCGTCTCGGTTGCTCCCTACACGCGTCTCGACCGCCGCGACGGACAGTGGCGAACGGCCTTCTCGTTCACGACCGATCACCGCCCCGGCGCACTCTTCCATGCGCTCGAGCCACTGTCCCGCCATGGGATCGACCTCAACCTGCTGGTCTCGCGTCCGATCCCGTCACGTCCGTTCAGCTACCGCTTCGACGCCGTGCTCGGCGGCCACCCGCTCGACCCGGAGATCTCGGTGACACTGAAGGAGATGCGCGATCTGACAGCGCAGCTGCGCGTGTTCGGCTCGTACCGCGCCGACCACGAGGGCGGCGCAGCAGCACGGACCGTATAGAGGATCGCCTCGCGGCGATTCCCGGGCACTGCGGGCGAGATAGGTTCCGTCTCAAGCCTCTACGCCGCTGCGTGCTCGAACTGATCGAGCGAGGGCAGGTATTGCCGCCAGCTCTCGGGCACCCTCTGCGCTGCGAGGCGGATAAAGAGCACGGGCGCCGGAGCGCGCGGTTGCCGCGGCAGCGTCATCGAGATCTCCTCGAGTAGTCGGTCGCCCTTACGGAGATTGCACGGCGCGCACGCAGTGACAACGTTCTCCCAGACGGAATCGCCGCCCTTTGAACGCGGGATCACGTGGTCGAGCGTCAGCCGCCCGCCCGCGGTACCGCAGTAGACGCACTTCCAGCCGTCCCGGGCAAAGAGAGCGCGACGCGAGATTCGCCGCTTCACGGCGCGGGGCACGCGTACGTACTGGAGGAGCCGGATCACGTGCGGGCGGATGAACGAGCGCTCGGCCGAACGCAGCGGATGTGAGTGCTGTTCGATGACCTCGGCCTTGCCTTTCCACACGAGGACGTGCGCGCGCCGATCAGAGCACACGTTCAGTGGCTCGTAGCTCGCGTTCAGGACGAGGACCTGATGCACTGCGGCGAGCGTATCAGCGGAGCGTGAGGCCACAGGGTGATGCGCACCGCAGGCGGACCTTCAGAGGCTCTTTGCGGCGGGCGGGAACCGCCCAGCCCGGTAGACCTGACCCTCGAGCTCCTCGCCGAGCAGCTCCTCGAGCCAGACGGCGACATCGATCAGGGCATCGAGATCGACACCCGTCTCGATCCCCTCGCCGTGGAGGAGGTAGACGAGATCCTCGGTGGCGATGTTGCCGGTGGCGCGAGGAGCGAACGGGCGGCCGCCGATCCCGCCGAGTGAGGCGTCGAGCAGCGTTGCCCCGGCCTCGAGTGCCGCGAGCGCGTTCGCATACCCGGTGTTGCGCGTGTTGTGCAGATGGACGCCGGCCGGGATCCCGAGACCCACGACAGCCGCGACGAGCTCGCCGACCTGACGCGGGCGCGGCGTTCGATGCCCGCAACCACCTCCTCGGCCCCCGCCATCTGCGGCACCCTGGTCGGGCTGACGAAACTGGCGACTTCGACGCGGGGCAAGCCCGCGACTGCGAGCCGATCGACGAACTCAGCGCGCACCGGAGGATCGAGGATCTCCCGACGATTCTGCAGGCCGTCGCGTGGCGCAACGTCGCAGAGAATGATCGCGCTCAAGCCATGCTCCGGATGTCCCGCTTAGCCTGGATCCACCGTTTTGCGTGATCGCGAGGCGCTCGGTCGGGTCGGCAGGACGTGGGGGGATGGGGCCGCGCAGGCCGGTGGCCTGTGGGGCCCCATCCCCACGCGGAGCGCACCGTCCGGGTGGGAACCACCAGAGACCGACGAAACGGTGCCCACCCGGACGGGAAGCGTCCTCCAGAGCCGAACGAGATGCAACGCCCGCGCAAAACGGTGGATCCAGGCTTGAACCGTGGCGCGATCAACGCGCCATCGCGCGCTCGACGGCGGTCAGCTCCTCCGGAGAGAGCGCCACCGATGCCGTCCCTCGCTCGACGTCCTTCACGTAGATCCGCGCGTAGTCGCGGCCCTGGATCGCAGTTACGACCGTCCCTGTGCGTGTGGCGTCGAGAAATGCGAAGGACGCCGACTGCTTACCGCCCGTGTCCTCGTAGGCGTCGTAGCGCACCACTGCAGTGTTTGTGATCGCACCGTCGATGCGGCGATCGACGCGGGAGAGCCCGACGGCAACCTCGTCGACCGCACGATTGAGATCGTCGATTCTCCCCTGAAGGGACACGGCGAAGTCGACCATGTCGTGCGATGCGCCTCCGAGTACTGCCTTCTGGCCCCCTTGAAGCTTCCGGAGACGACGCACGAGCACCAGTGAGGTCAGCAGCGCGAGAGCGGCCACAAGGCACGCCGCGATCGCAACGGCGAGCGCGACGTCCACTTAGTGGTCTCCCGGAGCGACCACTACTCGAGCGAGAAGATGACGGGGTACTCGGCACTGTTGTTCCCCGTGTTGGTCTCGCCCTGCACCGGCTTGACGCTCACCTG
>JAYTJO010000188.1:0-3204 GCA_043730975.1 Thermoleophilia bacterium
CATGCAGGCGAGCGCAGTGAGCGGAGTCCGCTCGGACGGCTTCCAGATCACGGGGTCACCGCAGACGAGCGCAAGTGCGGCGTTCCAGCTCCACACGGCGACCGGGAAGTTGAAGGCGCTGATCACGGCCACCGGGCCGAGCGGATGCCAGGTCTCGGTCAGCCTGTGCCCTGGCCGCTCTGACGCGATCGAGCGTCCGTAGAGCTGGCGGGAGAGTCCGACGGCGAAATCGCAGATGTCGATCATCTCCTGCACCTCGCCGAGGCCTTCCTGGGCGATCTTGCCGACCTCGAGCGTCACGAGACCGCCGAGCGCGCCCTTCTCGCGTCGCAGCTCCTCGCCGAACAGACGGACGAGCTCGCCGCGGTGTGGCCCGGGCAGGTCACGCCAGGCTGCGAAGGCCTGGGTGGCGCGCCCGATCGCGGCGTCGGTCGCTGCCGCGTCCGTGCGGGCGACCCGCGCGATCTCCTCACCCGTGATGGGGGTGCGGACGACGAGATCGCCGGTCTGAGCCTGTCCGGCGTCGACGCCGAGTTGCTCGAGAAGCGCCCTTGCCTGATCCGCGGCGCTCACGAACTCAGATGCGCTCGATGTTGGGGATGAGGCGCCCGTCCTCGCTCACGGTGGCGTTCCACTGCTGGAATGTCGCGTCGAGATCCGAGATGTCCTGGCCCCGTTCGGCGACGCGAACCGGCTGCGACGACTCCGGGGAGACCCGGTACTGATACCAGGTGATGTCCCAGGCAAAGGTGAGAACCATCTCCGAGTTCACGCCCGAGAGTGGCGTCATCGAGGCCTGCGGCTCCCCGAGGGCTTTCGCGACGCCGGCGATCGTGCGTCGGAACTGCGTCGCGTTGAAGAGCTCCGCTGCCTCGACGAGGGCCATTTCGTCATCGCCGAGCCGGCGCAGGATCGGGTCGCTGACGACGGGCTCGACGACCTCGTCGCGCGCCCCGAGAAGCGACTGCCACATCGACTTCTGACGTCGGCGACGGGGCGTCTGCGGAAACAGCGGGGAAAGCGGGACGCCTTCTCGCGTCCACCCGTAGTGGAGTGCCGTATCGGAGCAGAGCGGACACACGTCCACGAACGTGCTGCCATCGCGCGAGTAGCGGAGCGCGTGCTCTCCCTGCAGGAGGGTGCGCTCGCACACGACGCACGTTCGCGTGGCTGTGGTCTTGATCACTCGCATGGGCCGACCACTATAGCCCGGATGCAGGGACTTTTCAGGCGTGCGTGAGCTCGCGTGCCTTCTGCGTCTCCTCGATCACCTTCTGCGCGACGTGCGCGGGCACCTCGTCGTAGCGGAGGAAGTGCATCGAGTACTCGCCGCGCCCTCCCGTCATCGAGGTGAGCGACTGCGCGTAGGTGAGCAACTCGGCCATCGGAACCTCGGCCTTGATCGTTGTCATCCCGGCCGCGGGCTCCATCCCGTGCAGCCTCCCACGCCGGGAGTTCAGGTCGCCGTTGACCGAGCCCACCGTCTCGTCGGGAACGGTCACGTCGAGCTCCATGATCGGCTCGAGCAGCACGGGCGTCGCCTTCGCGTATGCCTCCTTCCATGCCATCGACCCGGCAATCCTGAAGGCCATCTCGGACGAATCGACGTTGTGGTACGAGCCGTCAACGAGACGAACACGGACGCCCTGTACCGGTGCACCGGCGAGCTCACCGTGCGCCATTGCCTCCTGGATCCCCTTGTCGACGGCGGGGCGGAAGCTCTGCGGAATCACGCCTCCGACGATCTTGTCGACGAATTCGTAGCCGACGCCCCCCTCGATCGGCTCGATCACGATGTGGCAGTCGCCGAACTGTCCGCGGCCACCGGTCTGCTTTCTGTAGCGACCGTGAGCTCGAGCTTCGGATCGGATCGTCTCGAGATACGGCACGCGCGGTGGATGCAACTCGATGTCGACGGAGAACCGTCGCTTCGCGCGCTCGAGCGCCACCTCGACATGCATCTGGCTCATCCCGGAGAGGATCTCCTCTCCCGTCTGCTGATCGCGGTGGAGCCGGAGGGTCGGATCCTCTTCGGCCAGCCGGCGAATCGCGGCCGCCACCTTCTCCTCCTCTCCCTTCGTCCTCGGCGTGATTGCGAAGTTCATGACGGGCTCGGGGAAGACGATCTCGGGCAGCTCGGCACCGATCTCCCGATCCGTGAGGAGGTCGCCGGTGCGAACGTCCTTGAGCTTGGCAACGGCACCGAGGTCCCCCTCACCGAACTCCTTGACCCCGATGTGCTCCTTGCCCTGGAGCTGCAGGAGCGTTCCCATCCGCTCCTTCGCATGGCCGCGCGCGTCGACGAGCGTCGTGTCCGCCGTGACCGAGCCACGGAGGACCCGGAAGAGGTTGATCCGGCCCGCGAACGGATCGGCGAGCGTCTTGAAGACGAAGGCGGCGGTATCCGCTCCCTCGATCTCGATCGGGGCGCCCTTCTTCGCGGGCGACGGAACGCCTTCGACGATGAGGTCGAGAAGTGCATGCGTACCGAGGTTCTTCGTCGCGACCCCGCACGCAACAGGGAACACCTCCCCTCTGGTGATCGCGAGCTTGAGCGCCGACGCGACGGCGTGGACGTCGAGCTCCTCCCCTCCGAGGTACTGCTCCATCAGCGCATCGTCGGTCTGGACGACTTCGTCGAGGAGCTTCTCACGGTAGGACTGCGCGATCTCCATCATCTCGTCAGGGATAGCGCTCGGCTCTGCCTCCTTGCCCCCGTTCGGGCTTGTGTAGGCGCACATGTGGAGAACATCGACGATGCCCGTCAGCTCGTGCTCGGCGCCGATCGGCAGATGGACGGCGACACAACGCGACGAGAACTGCTCCTGGATCTGGGCAAGCGCGCGGTAGAAGTCGGCGCGCTCGCGGTCGAGCATGTTGACGAAGAGCACGCGCGCGAGGCCGAGATCGTCGGCGAGATGCTTGACGCGCGCGGTGCCGACCTCGAGGCCCATCACCGCGTTGACGACGACGAGTGCGCCTTCGACGACGCGAAGAGCGCATCGGGCCTCGCCCTGAAAGCTCGTGTCGCCGGGGACATCGATGAAGTTGAGCTTCCGTCCCTGCCAGTTCGCGTGCGCGAGCGTCAGGGAGATCGACATCCTCCGCTTCTGCTCGTCCTCGTCCCAGTCGCTCACCGTCGTCCCCGCATCGACCGTGCCGAGGCGATTGATCTCCTCGGTCTGGTAGAGCAGCGCTTCGACG
>JAYTJO010000189.1:0-5585 GCA_043730975.1 Thermoleophilia bacterium
ACTGGGAGGACACCCAGCCGGTCTTCTCGCCTGACGGGATGCGCGTCGCGTACGCCGACGACGGCTGGGTCTGCGTCGTACCCACGGCCGGAGGACCTCCGCGCAAAGTCGTCGAGGCAGGAAGCCCCGCCTGGGTCGACAACGATCGTCTCGTCGTCTCGGTCGAGCGTGATCGCTGCGACCACCTCGTGGTCGTTGCCGTCGCCGAGGCGTGGCCGCAGCGGCTCGCCCGCGAGCAGGGCGACCTCGATACGCACGGCGACGAGCAGGGCGCGATCGTCTCGCCCGACGGCTCGACCGTCGCCTACGTCTTTGTCCCCCACAGCGACTACAGCCGCTACGAGATCCGCGTCGTCGACGTTGCGGACGGCACGGTGCGGGCGCTCACGGGGACACCTGGGATCCGCGACTACGTTCTCGACTGGTCGCCCGACGGGACGAGCCTCGCAGTCGCCTCCGAGCTGAGCGGCTGGTTCGAGCTGCACCTCGTCGCTGTCGACGGCAGCGGTGCGCGCCAGCTGACCACGGCGAACGCGGATTTCCTCGAGGCGCGCTGGCACCCTGACGGCAGCCGACTCGCAGCGACGCGGGGGAGAGCCGGCCGCTTCGATCTCGTCTCTGTCGCAGCCGCAGACGGCACCGTCACCGATCTCGCTGCAGGCGGCGTCTGGGGCTCCCCGGCCTGGACGGTGGATGGGCGCATCTTCGCGAGCTACGAGAGTCCGACCGAGCCTCCTGACCTCCGGATCACCGCGGACGGTGCCGAGCCCGAACCGATCCACGCGCCGGCGCCGCTCGCGATCACCCGGGCGTCGCACGTTGTCGCGGAGGAGCTGACCTACACGACGTTCGACGGTCGCGAGCTGCAGGCGTTCCTCTACCGGCCGTCGACGGCCTCGGCCGAGCGCCCGGCGCCGGCAGTCGTCTACCCCCACGGTGGTCCGGCCGATTGCTACGGCGGTGAATGGGACGGTCATGCACAGTACTTCGTCGACAAGGGGTACGCCTGGTTTGCGATCAATTACCGCGGCTCGACGGGGCACGGAAGCGACTTCGAGCGGGCCAATCACGGCGTCTGGGGCATCGACGACACGAAAGACTGCCTGGCGGCCGCCGACTACCTCCGCACCGTCGACTGGGTCGACGGTGACCGGCTCGGGATCTTCGGTTCGAGCTACGGCTCGTATATGGCGCTCCTCGCGGTCACCGACGACCCCGAGTACCGGTTCCGGTGCGCGATCTGCAAGTACGGCGACTGCGACGCGCTCACGACCTGGGCTCAGGCGGATCGGGCCGGCGTGCAGATGCAGATGCGGATCATGGGGCACCCGAGCGAGAATCGCGAGGACTATCTCGCCGCCTCACCTGTTCATCGGCTCGACGCGGTCAAGGCGCCGATCCTCGTCGCGCACGGGCACACCGATCGACGCGTTCCGTTCGAGCAGTCGACCGAGCTCGTGGCCGAGCTGGCGCGCCTCGGCAAGACCTACGAGTACGTCACGTACCCGACGGAGGGTCACGGCTTTCTCCGTGTAGGCCCACAGCTCGACTTCTACAGACGTCTGGAGGGATTCCTTGACTGGTACCTGATGTGATGCACGATCTCGTCGGCGACGTGCATCCCTTCGCGTGGGATGCGATAGTACTGACGCACGAGACAGCCCGACCGACACCGGCGCGCAGTGCGCCTTCCCGTTTCCGCGACACGAGGAGAGCTCGAGATGAGACTACGAAGGCTGATGGGGGTGGCTCTCGTTGCCACGGCCCTTGCGGTTGCCGCCGGGTGCGGTGGTGGAGGCGACTCCGCCGACGGCACGTCCACCGAAGGCGCGTCGTCGAGCGACGTGCTTCGCATCGGCACCGCCAACTACATCGACTCGCTCAACCCCTTCAACTACATCGAGTCGCAGGCATACACGGCGATGATGATGATCTACCCGCAGCTCGTCCAGTACAACGCCGCGTTCGAGTTCGAGGGCGACTGGGCCGAGTCGTGGACAACGTCGGACGACGGCAAGGACTGGACGTTCAAGCTGCGACCGGACACGAAGTGGTCCGACGGCGAGCCGTTGACGGCGGCCGATGCCGCGTGGACGATCAACACAACGGTGAAGTACAAGGACGACGCGACGGCCGTCGCTGCGTCGGCGCTCGCCAACATCAAGGACGCCGAGGCGACCGATGACACGACGCTCGTGATCCACTACTCGTCGCCCGTCGGGAACGTGCTTCCTCAGCTGGAGCAGTTCTTCGTCCTGCCGGAGCACATCTGGGCGCCGAAGGCGGGTACGAACGGCAAGGGCCTGAAGACGTACAAGCCGGAGCTCAACCTGCCGATCATCAGTGGTGGCGCCTACACGATCACCCAGTACGAGAAGAAGGGGACGACGGCGTTCAAGCCCTACCCTGACTTCTACGGCCCGCCCTCACACGCTTCGGGTGTCGCACTCACGTACTACACCAATGCCGACGCGATCATCGCGGACCTGAAGGCGGACAAGATCGACTGGGCAGACCAGGTACCGTTCCAGGCAGTCAATGCTGTGAAGAAGGCAGAGAATGTGGTCGTCAACGAGTGGCCCGGCGCCGAGACGACCAACATCACGTGGAACTCGAACCCGGCTAAGAAGAAGAATCGGGAGCTGCTCGTCCCGGCGGTGAAGAAGGCCCTCTCGATGTGCATCGATCGTGATCAGATCATCGACGTCGTCTTCGCGGGCTACGCGAGCAAGGTCGAGAGCATCGTCGGTCACATCTCGCCGCTCGAGAACCCGAACCTCGGGCCGCTCGAGTACAACTGCGCCGCCGCCAACACGGCTCTGAACAAGCTCGGCTACAAGCGAGGCTCGGACGGGATCCGGGTCGTTCCGGCCACGACGGGCGCGAACGCGCAGGGCGAGCATGGGATGTCGTACGAGATCGTCACGCCGACGTCCACCGACTTCAACGTCGACCGTTCCTTCGACATCGTCAAGGACGGGTTCGCCAAGCTCGGCGTCAAGGTGACGCAGAAGGTCGGTGGTGATGCGACGGCAGCCTATGCGATCGAGACCGGCGACTGCTCAGGCCCTGAGAGCAACCAGTACCAGGGCTGGGACATCGCGATGTGGGACTGGGTCGGCTACCTCGACCCGGACTTCATGCTGTCGGTCACGACGAAGGGACAGTGGTGCTCCTGGAGCGACACGGGAGCGAACAATCCGTCCTACGACAAGCTCTATGTGAAGCAGGGCGTCACGGTCGACCCGGAGGCGCGCAAAAACGTCGTGTGGGCGGCGCAGAAGGTCGTCTACGACAACTTCTACTACACGCAGCTGACGAACCACGTGGCCATCGACGCAACGTCGAAGAAGTGGAGCAACTTCGAGTCGAAGCTCGGTGGCTACTCCAAGGTCTACTACACATCACCGCGTCAACCCTGAGATGAAAGCGCCCGAGAGGAGCGGAAGAGAAACGAAGTGAGAGGGGCAGATTACGTCGTGAAGCGTGTGGCATTTGCGCTTCTGACCGTGTTCATCGCGATCACTCTCAACTTCGTTCTCTTCCGCGCCCTCTCGGGCGATGCCGTCTCGGCACTCCGCTGCCGACAGTGCAGCGTGGCGTTCAAGGAGGCGCAGCGGCGCGACCTCGGGCTCGACAAGTCGAAGTGGGAGCAGTACACGCTCTACCTGCGAGATCTCGCTCGCTTCGACCTCGGCAACTCCGTGCCCTCGGAGAAGCCCGTTCGAGGCGAGCTCATCGAGCCGATCAAGAACTCGCTGCCGATGATCGCGCTCGGCACCCTATTCGCGATCGTCTTCGGCACGCTCGTGGGGGTGATCTCCGCGTGGCGGCGGGGGACGGCCGTCGACAAGGGTGGGCTCTACACGGCGCTCGGCTTTTACTCGATGCCGACGCAGTGGCTCGGCCTGATGCTGATCTTCTTCGTCGCGAGTGCCGTCGGGTTACCGTCGTCCGGGATCAAGACGCCAACGCTCGGGCTCTTCACCGACGCCTCGACGTGGGATCTGTTCATCGACCGGATGAAGCACATGATCCTGCCTGCGCTGACGCTCGGGCTCGTCCTCTACGGTGACTACGCCCTGATCGTGCGCTCGGCGATGCTCGAGACGCTTGGCGAGGACTACGTCCTCACTGCGCGCGCGAAGGGCCTGAAAAACTGGGCGATCGTGAGAAGCCACGGGCTCCGCAACGCGATGCTGCCGATCATCACCCTCGTCGCGCTTTCGCTCGGTTTCATCATCGGCGGCTCGATCACCGTCGAGTACGTCTTCTCCTATCCGGGACTCGGGTTGCTGACCGTTGAAGCGATCGACAAGCGTGACTTCCCGCTCCTGCAGGCGATCTTCCTCCTGCTGACGCTGTCCGTGATCTTCTTCAACCTCCTCGCCGACCTGCTGTACTTCAGGTTCGACCCGAGGGTGACGGCATGAGCCTGATCGAGCCGCTCCAGGCGGCCGACGAGGACGGTCTTGCGCACGGCATTCAGATGACGAGCCGGCCAGGCTTCGTGCGGACGACGCTGCTCGGCAACCGCGCGGCGATGATCGGCCTCGCCATCCTCGGGTTCTTCATCTTCGTCGCGGTCTTCGCGCCGTGGCTCGAACCCTACGATCCGACGGAGAAGGTCGGACCGGTCTACGCGCCGCCGAGCAGCGAGTTCTGGCTCGGTACGGACGACGGCGGTGGCGACATGCTGTCGCTTTTGATCGCGGGAAGTCGCGTCTCGCTTGGCGTCGGCTTCCTCGCCGCGCTCGTCGCGATCGTGATCGGCGGCACCGTCGGCGTGCTCTCCGGCTACTTCGGCGGGAAGACGGACACCGTGTTGATGCGATTCACCGACTACATGCTGGTGATCCCGGATATCCCGCTGATGATCATCGCTGCCGCCCTTTTCGGCAGGAACCTGACCAACATCGTGATCATCATCGGGATCATCTACTGGACGAGCACGGCCCGGCTGATCCGGGCGCAGGTGAAGAGCGTCCGCGAGCGGGTGTACGTGAAGCGTGCGCAGGCCCTTGGCGCCGGGAACCGGAGGCTCATCTTCAAGCATGTCCTGCCGCAGGTGGCACCGCTCCTGATCGCGAATACCGTGCTGATGATCGCGCTCGCGATCTTCGCCGAGACATTCATTACCTTCCTCGGCCTCGGTGACCCGAGCACGATCTCCTGGGGCAGGCTGATCGAGAACGCGTTCGAGGGTGAAGCGACGATCAACAACGCGTGGTGGGCGATCGTGCCCCCGGGAGTGTGCGTGACGATCGTCATCCTCGCCTGCACGATGATCGGGCAGTCCGTTGAGGACGGGCTCAACCCGCGTCTCCGCGTCGGGCACCTCTCCGTGAAGCGCTTCCGGGTTCGCCCGGGTGCAGGACCCGAGCTACCGAAGTGAGCGCACGTCCGCCGGTTATCCGCGTCGAGGACCTCAACGTGTGGTTCGACCTGCCGGGCGGTGGCGAGCTACACGCTGTTCAGGGGGTGACCTTCGAGCTTCGTGAGGGGGAGCGGATGGGCCTCGTGGGTGAGTCCGGCTGCGGGAAGACGACGACGATCCTCGCCATGATGGGGCTCCTGCCGGCGAC
>JAYTJO010000190.1:0-3386 GCA_043730975.1 Thermoleophilia bacterium
ACCCGCTCGCGGAAGTCGTCAGAGGCGAACGCGAAGCGATACCCGAGGAACTCGAGGACGTAGTCGTTCCCGGAGGTGTAGTTGAGCTCGCCCTGTGGCATCGCATCAAAGCTACCCTCAGCGCGTGAACTGGCGCCTGACGATCCCGATGACGGCCGTCGTTCTCGTGATCTGGCTTGTCGGTGCGGCGGTGACGAAGTACACGCTCGAGCAGATGGCATTCCTCGCACCGGTCGCCGTCGTCGTCGTCGGGGCGACGATCGGAATCGTGATGCTCTGGGTCAAGATCATTCGTGAGTCGCGAAAGCGGTGAAAGAGCGTACCGCTTTCGCGACTCACGATTTTCTTCTGCCACGCTTCGCGTGGATCCTGAAGACGGGCCGACGGTAGGGGAGCTGCGAAGAAGAGCGGTGGTGCGGCACGAGGAGAAGGGGCGGTAGGAGAGGAAGCGGTGAAAGAGCGTACCGCTTTCGCGACTCACGATTTTCTTCTGCCACGCTTCGCGTGGATCCTGGCGGGGAGGGCCGCGGTGGAAGAGCGTACCTCGGCCCTCCCCGCCCGATGCTTTCTGCCACGCTTCGCGTGGATCCTGAAGACGGGACGACGGTAGGGGAGTTGCGGGGAGGCGCGGTGGTGCGGCCCGCCTTGGCCAGGTGCTGCCGGTAGCGGGGTCGCGTGATCGCGTCTTTGACCCTCCGTCCGGGGTGGGACCTATCGTGGGGGGATGGTTGCGAGCTGGAAGATCGAGTCGATTTCGTACCCCGAGGTCCGTGTGCTGACCGAGGAGCTCGGGGTATCGGAGACGGTCGCGAGCGTGCTCGTGCGGCGCGGGCTCGGCGATCCGACGGCGGCGAGGGCCTTCCTCGATCCCGAGGGAATCTCGCACGATCCGCTCCTCCTCGGTGACATGGCCGGGGCCGTCGCGCGGCTGCGAACCGCGGTCGAGCGCGGCGAGCGGATCTGCGTGCACGGTGATTACGACGTCGATGGGATCTGCGCCACCGCACTCGCGACGCTAGCCCTTCGGGAGCTCGGCGCAGATGTCGTCTGGCACCTACCGAGCCGGTTCGAGGAGGGCTACGGCGTCTCGGTTACAACGATCGCGCGGCTTGCTGAAGAGGGCGTCAAGCTCATCCTGACGGTCGATTGCGGCATCACGGCTGTTGCCGAGGTTGAGGAGGCGCTGCGCCTCGGTGTCGACATGATCGTTACCGACCACCACCGGCCCGGCGAGACGCTACCGCGGTGTCCGATCGTGGCCACGCAACCCTCCGAGTACCCCTTCCGGGATCTCTGCGGGACCGGCGTCGTCGCAAAGCTCGCTCAGGCTCTCCTCGGTGCAGACCATCCGGCGCTCGCCCGCCACACCGACCTGGTCGCGCTCGCGACGATCGCCGATGTCGTGCCCCTTGTGGACGAGAACCGTGCGCTCACGACAACGGGCCTGCGAGGCCTGTCGCGCACGCAGAAGCCCGGTCTCGCAGCGTTGATGCGTGTAGCGGGAGTGGACGCGGCAACGATCGATGCGACCGCGGTCGCCTTCAGACTCGCGCCGCGGATCAACGCCGCGGGGCGCCTCGGGCGACCGGACGTCGCGCTGCACCTCGTCCTCACTGAAAGCGCCCGTGAGGCCGACCTCCTCGCCAACGAGCTCGAGAGCCTGAATCGTGACCGTCAGGCAGTCGAAAACCGTATTCTCCGCGAGGCCGTCGCTGCCGTCGAGGCCTGGCCTCCCGAGAGACGCAACCGACGCGCGTACGTCGTGTGGGGCGAAGGCTGGCACGAAGGCGTGATCGGCATCGTGGCCTCGCGACTCGTCGAGCGATTCGGCCGCCCGGTCGTCTTGATAGCCGGGGAGGGTGATCGCTGGAAGGGCTCCGGGCGCTCGGTGCCGAGCTTCGACCTGCACGCCGGCCTCGCCGCTTGCTCCGATCAGCTCGAGCGGTTCGGCGGTCACCGTGCTGCTGCCGGGCTTTCGATCAGCGTCGATCAGCTCGAGCCCTTCGCTCGCGCGTTCTCCGCCTACGCCGACGGAATGCTCGGTGACGAGGATCTCGGCTCAGAAACACGCATCGATGCGATCGTCCCTGCCCTCGCGCTCACCCTCGACCTGGCACGGGAGCTCGAGCAGCTTGCCCCCTTCGGTCTCGGGAACCCCGACGTCACCCTGCTCGTGAGCGACTGCGAAGCGGTCGGCGCGTCCACGGTCGGAGACGGCAAGCACCTGCGCTTCAGAGTACGCCAGCAGGGGCGCGACGCCGGAAGTGCGATCGCCTTCGGCTTCGGCGGCCAGCTCGACCGGATGCGGGTGGAATCGCACTTCGATGTTGCCTTCAGGTTCAAGCAGAACCGCTGGAACGGGACGGTTGCCCCGCAGCTCGTCGTCCGGCGAATCTTCGATACGGCCGACGCGTACGGTGAGCTCCGCGCCTGGCTTGCCGGGATCTGGCGAGCCGGCGAGACAGCCTGGACGCCCGAGGCGCGGCGGATCTTCTGCGAGCTGTCGATCGAGGGCGGCGGCAAGCGGCAGCTGCTCGAGTCTCCCACCTTCCGGGAGCTCCTCGCCCATGGTGCGCCTCTCAGCCTCCCGCAGGCCGCGTAGGGCCGGCTCGAGCTGTCGCGATGTAGGGGGCTAGCCCACCCACGCGATGTAGGGGCTATGCGCACCCGCGCGGTAGCGCGGGTAAGCGTCGCCCGCGTGCAGTCGCCCGCGTGCAAAGCCCTGACGTGTCGATGTCAGCGCGAAGCGGGAGAACGCGGCGGGCGCGCCACCGAGCGCTCGATCTCGACCAGAAGCCGGAGGACACGGCGACGTTCAAGATATTTCCGGAGCAGGCTCATGACCCCAGCTCTTTCGGCAGATCGGCCCCGGCTCCTGTCACCCGAATGGGGTCGGGTCTTTCTTGGCCCCTCAGTAGACTGAGACCATGGCTGTCGTCGATGCGGAGCGTCACCACGATGACCTCGTCAGCGAGCTGATCGCAAGCGTCGAGGCCTACAACCCTGGCGTCGACAAGGAGCTGATCCACCGCGCGTTCGACGCAGCCGAGCTGGCGCACCGGGGGCAGGTGCGACGCTCCGGCGAGCCGTTCATCAATCACCCGCTCGGAGCAGCCCTAATCTGCGCCCGGCTTCATCTCGATGCCCAGACGATCGCGGCGGCGCTCCTCCACGATGTGATCGAGGACACCGAGACCGATGTCGACGAGCTCCGTGCGTCGTTCGGGCCCGAGATCACCCAGCTCGTCGAGGGGGTCACGAAACTGACACGGATCAGCTTCCAGAGTCGCGAGCAGGCTGACGCCGAGAACTACCGCAAGATGATCGTGGCGATGGCCCAGGACGTGCGGGTGATCCTGATCAAGCTGGCCGACCGGCTCCACAAC
>JAYTJO010000191.1:0-7492 GCA_043730975.1 Thermoleophilia bacterium
GCCTGAGCCGGCGGACCCGTGACGACAGGCTGAACGGCCTGAGCCGGCGGACCCGTGACGACAGGCTGAACGGCCTGAGCCGGCGGACCCGTGACGACAGGCTGAACGGCCTGAGCCGGCGGAACCTTGACGACAGGCTGAACGGCCTGAGCCGGCGGAACCTTGACGACAGGCTGAACGGCCTGAGCCGGCGGAACCTTGCCACCTGGTGCAGTGTTTGCGGCCGGAAGGCTATCGGGTGAGGGTGCCGGTTGGACAGCCCCATCCACCGCTGCGGCAGAGATCGCTTCCGTCCAGGGTGAGGTAATTGCGCTCTTCGAAAGGCCCTTGGCGCGGACGACCCGAGCCGCCTTTGTCGCGATCACGGGGTGCACCACAAGGCGGGCACGTGCCGGAATCTCAGAGGCGGATGGGAGCGCGCGCGCCGCGGCAGCAGTTCGGTCGATGAGCGCTTGCTCTTTCACCGTGCGCGAAATCGTAACGCGTCGGACCGCCGATGCCTCCCTCTGCGGCTCCTGGCTTGCGACGCGTTCTGCGAGGGTCACGGCTATCTTTTCGACGAACGCCGGAAGCGGGATCGAAAGCCCGGACGCGCTCATGAGTGGCACGGGTACCGCCATCGCCAGAATCAGGCCTGCGATAGCGCTCCGCCGGAGCGGTGGCCCTGACACACCGCATGATGCCGGATCTCCACCTATGACGTTCATCCCCATTTGCAGACAATCGGCCGCCACTCGCGTCGTCGCGCCCCCCGGAAGGGGTACTCGTTACTGCATCGGGCAGGGCGAACGGGCCGGCGCCTAGTCTCGGTCTCGGCAGACGAAGCGTGCAAGCGAGGCCGCGACGCGGTCGCATTCGGCCTCGGTCATCGTCGTTGCAAACGGTAGCGCGAGCGCTCGCGCAAAGGCCCGATCAGCCCCGGGAAACGGCCCCTGGTCGCGGTAGGCGCCGAGATGGTGGAGCGCGTAGGTCCCGATCTGCACCTCGATTCCTTCCGCCCGTAGCGCCGTCATTGCCTCATCGCGGCGGTCGAGCTGGACGACGTACGCCTGCCAGCCGTGGCGATCGCCCTCGGCAGCACCAGGTGTGAGCACCAGGTGCTCGAGCCGCTCGGTGTACCAGCCGGCAACGCGCTCGCGCGCGCAGAGAAGCGCCTCGAGCCGTTCCACCTGCGGGATCCCGATCGCGCAGAGAAGATCGGGCATCCGGTAGTTTAGCCCGGGCTCCGGAATGTCGTAGTCGCCGTTCGTGACGATCCCGTGGTGGCGGAAGCGGCGAATCGCGTCGGCGAACTCGACATCGCTGGTCGTGACGGCGCCGCCTTCACCCGTCGTCACGATCTTGCGCGGATGGAACGACAGGCAGCCCATCACGCCGAGAGAGCCGCAAGGAGTGTCACGGTATCGTGCACCGAGAGCTCCAGCCGCATCCTCGACGAGCACAACGTCCTCCGGCACGACGGCTTGCAGTTCCGACCAGGCCATGGGGCGGCCGAAGAGATGGACGGGGATGACGGCCTTCGTTCGTGGTGTCAGGGCAGCAGCAACGAGGCCGATGTCGAGGTTGAACGTGTCGGGGTCGACGTCGACGATGACCGCCCGGCCACCGCAGAGCTCGACGGCGTTTGCAGTGGCCGGGAAGGTGTATGCAGGGACGATTACCTCGTCACCTGGCCCGATCCCGAGCGCCATCATCGCGAGGTGGAGCGCCGCGGTTCCGGAGGAGACGGCGACAGCATCGGACGTGCCGCAAGCGCCCGCGAGCGCGCACTCGAACTCGCCCACCTTCGGGCCCATCGTCAGCATTCCCGTCGCGACGACCTCGGCGACAGCGGCGAGCTCGGCGTCCCCGACGTCGGGGCGCGCGAGACGGATTGGCTCGCTCACGTGCCTGTCGGGCGGTTGGTGCGGAACCAGTCGATCGTGCGCTCGAGTCCCTCGTCGAGCTCGACCTTCGCCTCGAACCCGAGGAGCTCGCGCGCCTTGCCCATGTTCGGGATCCGCAGCTCCACGTCGACGTAGTCGAGCGGAGTGAAGACGATCTCGCCCGTCGCGCCGGAGAGCGCCTTGATTCGCCTCGCGAGGTCGTAGATCGTGACCGCCGAGCGCGCATTGCCGATGTTGAAGCTCTCCCCCACGGCGTTCGGGTGCTCGAGGCCGAGCAACGTGCCCTCGACCATGTCGTCGACATAGCACCAGGCTCGAATCTGCGAGCCGTCGCCGTGGATCGTCAGATCGCGCCCGTCGAGCGCGGCCTCGATGAAGGCGCGAATCGCTCCGCCGCCGATCTGTCCCGGCCCGAAGATGTTGAAGGGACGCACCGAAACCGTGGGAAGCCCGAACTCGGCGTGGTAGGCGTGGGACATGTGCTCGCCCGCGAGCTTGGAGACAGCGTACGTCCAGCGGGCCTCCTTGACGGAGCCAATCGTCGTCACCTGACCCTCGCCGACGTTGAAGGCGTGCGCACCGAAGACCTCGCTCGTCGAGAACTCGAGCATTCGCTCGACCGTGTCCTTCGTCGCAAGGGCCGCCTCGAGCGCGTAGTAGGTGCCGATCATGTTGACGCGCATCGTCCGGACAGGGCTTGCGAGAACGGTGTCGACGCCCGCGATTCCCGCGGCGTGGACGATGTGCGTTGCACCACGCATGGCGTCGGTGAGCCCCTCGACGTCCATGACGTCGCCCTGAACGAACGTGAAATTGGGGTGGTCGCCGAGATCGGTGCCCGAGAGGACGTCGCGGTGAAGATTGTCGAACGCGATCACCTCGTTGGCGTCGACGAGACGGCGTGCGAGGGTCGTGCCGATGAAGCCGGCGCCACCCGTGATCAGGATCCTCTTGCCGCTCAGAGCCACGCGGCGAGTCTAGACGATTGATTCCGGACGAAGTGCGTGTCGGGGAGAGCGTGAACCGAGCGTGCAGCGATTCGGAATCAATCGTCGTAGAGCGTATTCTCCGCAGCGTGAGCGTTCGCGGACTCGTCGCGCTGTTCGCCGTGGCCTGCGCCGTGTTGCCGGCGACCTCCTCAGCGGGACTGATCGCGCTGAGGATCGAGTTCCGCGCGAACGAAAGCTCGAAGCCACGCATCCTCACGCTCCGCTGCGCGGCTACGGCGACGGCAACGGCACCGAACCCGGTGGTCGCCTGCGCGCGCCTGCAACGTCTCGGTCGGGCCGTTTTCCGGCCGACGCCGCCGGACACCGCCTGCACCGAGATTTTCGGCGGTCCGTCGACCGCGAGAATCACCGGCACGTTTCTAGGCGTCCCGCTCTGGGTCAAGCTCAGGCGCACGAACGGCTGCGAGATCGCCCGCTGGGAACGCGTGGCGTTCCTGCTTCCGCGGCCGGCCGCCCCGTGACGTCGCTTGGATGACTAGCATCCGATCCCTGTGAAGACTGTCCTCTTCGTCGGCGCCGGGCGCCACCAGCGTCGTGCGATCCTGCAGGCGCGGGAGCAGGGCATCCGCGTCGTCGCCGTCGACCGAAACGCCGACGCACTCGGCCTTCAGGCCGCCGACGTCGGAGAGGCCGTCGACTTCACGGACATCGACGCGGTGACGGAGGTGGCGCGACGCCACGGCGTCGACGGCGCGTTGACGGTCTCGGCCGATCGCGCGGTTCCGATCGTCGCCGCGGTGACCGAACGGCTCGGACTGCCGACGATCGGGACGGCGGTCGCGCACCGCATGCGGAACAAGATTGTCATGCGTCGCGCGTTTGCCGAGGAAGGCGTGCCGCAGCCTCCGTTCGCGGCCGTCCGCTCGCTCGTCGAGGGCAGGCGCGCGCTCGAGACCGTCGGCTTTCCCTGTGTCCTGAAGCCAGCCGACTCGGGCGGCCAGCGAGGCATCTTCCGGATCGAGACCGAAGACGACCTCGACCGCCACCTCCACGCATCGCTCGCGGAGTCCGCCGAGCAGGAGTGCATCCTCGAGGGGTTCGTCGAGGGGACGGAGATGAACGGGATCGTGATCGCGCGCGGCGGTACGGCCGAGGTCGTGACGCTGTCGGATCGCCTCCGGCCGCCAGGCATCGGGTTCGGCGTCGGCTGGATCCACGTCTATCCCGCGTCGACCTACGGGTATCAGTTGGAGCTCTCGGAGAAGGTCGCGACCCGTGCGGTCGAGGTGCTCGGCCTTCGCGACGGGATCGCCTTCCCGCAGATCATCGCGCACCCGGACGGCTCGGTCGCCGTCGTGGAGGTGGCGGCGCGGATCCCGGGCGGCCAGATGGCCGACCTCGTCCGCCATGCGACGGGCGTCGATCTCGTCGATGTCGCTCTCCGCTTCGCACTTGGCGAGCCCGTGCCCGACGACGTTGCGCGCCCGCGATTCCAACAGCCGCTCGCGATTCGTTTTCTCACAGCCGAGCCGGGCCCCTTGCCGACCGGTCGTGTCACCCGCATCGGCTCGCTCGAGCCCGTCCTCTCGGCGGAGGGGGTCGTGCAAGCCGACACGTATCTGCAGGTGGGCGAGACGATCCGCCCCGTCCGTCTCGACGGCGATCGCCGCGGATACGTGATCGCGGTGGCCGACACGAACGTGGCTGCGCTCGACAGGGCCGAGGCGGCAGCGCGGCTCCTTACGGTCGAGGTCGCGCCGTGAGCTGCGGGTTCGACCTCGAGCACTACGCCGAGATCGTTGCCGCGGCGGAGGCCGGTGGCTATCGGTTCGCCCACTTCGAGGGAGCACCCATGGAGAGGTCGGTGATCCTCCGACATGACGTCGACCTCTCTCTGGATGCCGCTGTGCGGATGGCTGAGGTAGAGCACGATGCCGGAGCGAGCGCGACGTACTTCCTGATGACGGAGTCGGTGTTCTACAACCTCGATTCGACCGAAGGCGTCGCCGCGATCGCGCGCCTCCGCGAGCTCGGACACCGCGTCGCCCTCCACGCCGTCTACCCGAACGCTCCGGTTGACGATCGCTTCGACCCCGTCGTCGCCTGGCACAACCCTGATCCCGAGTACATGCGGGCGCCGCTTGCCGACGGCCGCATCAACGTGATGCAGGAACCATGGTTCGACCCTGCAACGTACCGCTCGGATTCGAATCAGCACTGGCGCTCCGGGTGCCCGCACGACGATCTCCGAGTTGGCGCGTTCCCGTGGCTTCAGCTCCTCACCCATCCCGAGATCTGGGCCTACCCGGGCGAGACGATGGGGAAGACGATGCGCGCGATGCTGGAGGCCGAGAGGGTTCGGCGATTGCAGCAGCTCGCCGACGACCGGATCGATCTCGGGTGAGCCTCCAGGCGCACCTTGCGTGCGGCAGACTGGATCACGCATGGCACTGAAGCCACTCACCGTCGTCGTCACCGCCTCGGGCGCACCCGGTACCGCTGCGCTCCTGCGCGGCCTCCGTGAGAACGGCGAGCGCGAAGTACGACTCGTCGGCACCGATATGTCCGAGCGCTCGGTTGGTCGCCACCTCTGCGATGCGTTCCACATCGTCCCGGCGGGCGCCGACCCCGGGTTCGCGGGCTCAATCCAGGCGATCGTGGAGCAGGAGGGCGCGCACTGCGTGCTACCCCAGTCGTCGTTCGATCTCGAGGGACTCGCCGACCATCGCGACACGTTCCCCGTGCCCGTTCTCGTCTCGAAGCCCGACGCGATCTTCCGCTCGAACGACAAGGCCGAGACGTACGAGTTCCTCCATCGCCTCGGGCTGCCTGCCCCGGCGTTCCGGCGTGTCAACGGCGCCGGCGAGGTCGAGTCGGCGGCGAAGGAGCTCGGCTACCCCGACGTGCCTGTCTGCTTCAAGCCGGTGTTCTCGTCGGGCTCGCGCGGATTCCGGATCCTCGATCCGACCGTCGATCGCGCGCATCAGCTGCTGAACGAGCGGCCGGGATCGGTTGCGATGCGCCTGGAGGAGGCGGTCGAGCTCTTGCCCTCGGAGGGCGGGCCTGATCTCCTCGTGATGGAGCTCGCGACGGGCGGCGAGCGGACGATCGACGGGATCGCTGACGGCGAGCGCATCCTGCTCGGACATCCGAAGACGCGCGAGGCGATGCGGGCCGGTCTCGCGATGTACTTCGTCACGCTCGAGGACGACGGGCTGATGGAGGTGGCGAACCGGATCGTCGCCGAGCTCGAGATCGAGCACTTCTTCAACATCCAGCTCGTGGGCGACTACGTGATCGAGATCAACCCGCGGATCTCGACGGTCGTCTACCAGGAGGATCTGAACATCCCCTACCTCGGGGTGAAGCATGCCCTGGGGGAGATCTCGGCAGACGAGCTCATCGCGCTGCGCAGCCGAATCCGGCCGGGACGAACGGCTCTGCGCTACTTCGACCAGCTCGAGTGGGACGCCTGACCGTAGGCTCCCGGCCGTGACGACCATCCCTAACCCCCACCCCCCCAGGGGCAAGGCACAGGCACGGTATCGCGGAAAGCGTGACGTGTCCGTGCCGGGATTGCACCGGTTGTGAGCCAATCGCTCCACAGCGAGGAGGGTGGCGGCCGGGAAGCAAGCACAGGAAACGCTGGCGCGACGAACGCTGCAGCGCCCACACCTTCCGGACACCCGCTCCGCGTGACGCTGTGCCCGGTCAACACCGCGGGCGTCCCCTGGACGCTCGCGCAGGCTCTCCGACGACGAGGCGTCGAAGCGAAGCTCGTCGTCTTCGAGCGCTACGGTCTCCATCCGGAGGCAGACGTCTCCCTCGATCGCTCCGGGGGCTTTGCCCGTCGGCAGGCGACACAGTGGGCGGCACTCGCCCGCCTGCTGCCCCACACGGACGTCTTCCACTTCATCTTCGGCCTGACGCTCGTCCCGCAGTCGCTCCAGTTCCCGATCCTGCGAATGACGCGGAAGAAGTCCGTCATGCACTACCTCGGCTCGGACATTCGGGGCAAGACGCCCGAGCAACTCGCCTTCGGCAAGAAGGCCGGTGCCGAGGTCGTCGGCAGCTATGACGCCATCCGCTGGGTCCCGGAGGCGAACGTGATCCCGCCGGGCATCGACCTGACGAACCTGACCCCAACGCCGCCGTCGGACCGGGCGCGCCCGGTCATCCTGCACGCCCCTTCATCTCGTGGCCGCAAGGGCACGGAACACGTGATCGCAGCCGTCGAGGGGCTCGACGCCGATCTCGAGATCGTCGAGGGACTCCACCACGAGGAAGCGTTCAAGCGCTTCCGGAACGCCGACATCATCGTCGACCAGCTGAACGCCGGCTGGTACGGGCTCTTCGCGATCGAGTGCATGGCGCTCGGCAAGCCTGTCGTCACCTTCCTCCACGACGAGGCGGTTCGGCGCACCGAGGAGGCATTCGGGACGAAGGTGCCAATCGTTTCCGCCACGGCCGAGACGCTCCGCGAGCAGCTGCGCCCACTCGTTGCCGACGCGGCAGAGCGGCGCCGTCTCGGTGAGGCGTCGAGAGCCTACGTCGAGCTCGTCCACGACCAGGAGCGGATCACCGACCGCCTCCTCGACGTCTACGCTCGACTCTGATGGCGCTCTCCGGCCAGCTCAGTCGGCTCGGCAAGCAGTC
>JAYTJO010000192.1:0-13999 GCA_043730975.1 Thermoleophilia bacterium
ACCTCGATAGCCACGTTGTTGCCGCGGGCGCCCGCGTGCCGCGCGAGTGATTGCCGCTCGACGGCTGCAACGTCGACGACCGTGCCAAGCTTCGACGAAGAGGCCAGAACGGGGCTTCCGACGGTGAGCGAGGGATCAGGCTCGACGTGGCTCAACGAGACGATCAACGATGGGGCGGAGCTCGGCCGTACGTCGATCTGCGATCCGTACCTCTGACCGTCGATCACGAAGTCCGAGATCGAAACGACGGTTCCCGCGACGGGCGAGTAGACGTCGGTTCCCGGCATCGCTCCGACGTCCATCACATCGGTGCGCGTGCCGCCGTCGAGCTGAATCCAGACCGGGCCATCCTGCGCTGATCCGGCGATCCGCCGCCAGAGGCGAGCGAGGAGCCCCTCGTTGAGTTGGCGCCCGACGGGGCTCAGCTCCACGGATCCCGCTCCCGTCCCGTGGAATCCGACCGCCGTCACCGCATCACCTGCGACCGGAAGCTTGATCTGGAGGTTGCCCACGGTCGCCAGAACGTCAGGCTCCGGCGGCACATCGGTGACGGCCGCGGGAGTGGACGCCGTCGCGACCGGCTCGGGGGTGCTCGAGCCAAAGGCGGTCAGGATCAACGTGACGAGGGCGAGAGCGGCGACGATCCCGATCACGGCCAGGCGACGGGCACGGTGCTGTGCGCGCCGCCGCCGTTCACGGTGACGGGCCGCTCGCCGGGAGCGCGGCGTGGCCATCGAGCCCACGGTAGCGGCTGTTTCGGTGTGGTGGAAGCGCCACCAGGCTACGATCCCGGGCATGACAACGCCTTCGGGCCCGACGATGCCGACGATCAGGGTACCGCGGTGGATTCAGCTCGTGGGCCTGCCGGTCGGGCTGCTCATCATCTGGATGCTCGCGGACCTTCTCGGACACGTCCTGTTCCTCTTTCTCACCGCAAGCGTGATCGCGTTTCTCCTCAATCCTCTCGTCAGGGATCTGCAGCGCGCGAGGCTGCCGCGTGGCCTCGCCGTGGCGCTCGTCTTTCTCCTCTTCGCCGGAGCTGTCGCGTTCATCGTGCTCGCCCTCGGCGGCGTCGTCATCGATCAGGCGCGCTCGGCTGCCGAGCGCATCGACGATTACGTCACGCTCGAGAGCACCACCGGGGGCACCGGCGCCGACCAGGACATCGATCGGCTGCAGCGGTGGCTCGATACACACGGTCTCGAGCGCATCCAGATCCAGGAACAGGCGACGGACTGGGCTGACAACCTGGGTGCGGGCGAGATCTCCGGGTATACCCAGGACGCAATCTCGTTCGCGCAAGGGGCCGCGTTCTCGCTCGTCGTCGCGCTCTTCCATCTCGTGCTCATCATTGTCATCGCCATCTACATGCTGCTCGACATGGAGCGGCTCGAAGGCATGATCGATCGGCGCTTCCCTCCGGGAGAGGGGCTTCCACTGACGCACCGGATCGAGAAGGCACTCGCGGGATATGTGCGCGGCCAGCTCATTCTCTCGACCGTGATCGGTCTCAGCGCCGGGGTCGGGATGTGGCTTCTCGGAACGACGGGCCTCGTTCCCGGAGCCGAGAAGTACGCACTTCTCTTCGGCGTCTGGACGGGTGTAATCGAGGTGATCCCGTACATTGGGCCCTGGCTGTCAGCCATCCCGCCGATGATCTATGCGCTCGTCGTCGATCCCGTGTCGGCGCTCTGGGTGCTCGCGCTCTTCGTCTTCATCTATCAGGTCGAGGGTCACATCGTCGTACCGAACGTGATGGCGAACGCGCTGCGGCTTCATCCGCTGCTCGTCATCTTCGGCCTCCTTGCGGGCGGTGAGATCTACGGCATCGCCGGCGTGTTGATGGCGCTCCCCACAATGGCTGCCTCCCGGGCGATCTGGGAGTTCTTCGCGGAGCGTGTGCAGCTCGAGCGCTGGGACGACGGTGCTCCGGCGATCGGTGTCGACGTCGAGGGACCGCCAGATGGCGGCTCTGACGTACCCTTGCGCGGATGAGCTCGTTCCCCGTCACGCGACTCCGCCGCCTCCGGCGCACGGAAACGCTTCGCGCTCTTGTCCGCGAGTCGCACCTGTCCTTGGATGACGTCGTGATGCCACTCTTCGCGTGTCCCGGCGAGGGCGTCGTGCGACCCGTACCGGGCCTCGCGGGGATTGCACAGCGATCGATCGACGAGATCGTACGCGAGGCGACCGAGCTGTCCTCGCTTGGCGTTCGCGCCGTGCTCCTCTTCGGGATCCCCGAGAAGAAGGACGAGGAGGGATCGGGCGCCTGGGCGGCCGACGGAATCGTCCAGCGCGCTCTGCGTGCGCTCGAGGCGGAGTGCCCGGAGCTGACGCTGATCACCGACGTGTGCCTGTGCGAGTACCGCAGCGACGGTCATTGCGGCGTTCTCGAGGACGAGGAGGTCGTGAACGACGCGACGCTCGAGCTGCTCGTGCGTACGGCTTCGAGCCATGTCGAGGCAGGCGCCGACGTCGTTGCGCCGAGCGACATGATGGACGGTCGGATCGGCGCGATCCGCGCCGCGCTGCCAGAGACGCCGATCATCGCGTATGCCGCCAAGTACGCCTCGGCGTTCTACGGGCCGTTCCGGGAAGTGGCCGAATCGGCTCCGTCGACCGGCGATCGCCGCGGCTATCAGATGGATCCCGCGAACGTCCGCGAGGCGCTACGCGAGTGCGAGCTCGATCTCGGCGAGGGTGCCGACGTGCTGATGGTGAAGCCTGCCCTCGCCTACCTCGATGTAATCAGGGCCGTGCGCGAACGATTCGACTGCCCGGTTGCCGCCTACAACGTCTCCGGCGAGTACGCGATGGTCAAGGCTGCAGCGGCGGCCGGTCACCTCGACGAGAGGGCCGCCGCGCTCGAGTCGCTCGTCGCGATCAAGCGTGCCGGCGCCGACTTCATGTTCACCTATTGGGCGAAGGATGTTGCTCGATGGCTTTAACGAGGTCGGACCTGTACGACAGGGCGCAGCGCTTGATACCGGGCGGCGTCAACTCGCCCGTGCGTGCGATGCGGTCCGTCGGGCTCGACGAGCCTCTGTTCATGCGCAGCGGGTCAGGCGCGCTGATCGAAGATGTGAACGGCAACCGCTACGTCGACTGGGTTCAGTCCTGGGGACCGCTCCTCTTCGGCCACGCCGATCCGGAGACGCTCGCCGCCGTCACCGACGCGCTCGCACGCGGCACCACGTTCGGTGCGCCGACCGAGGGCGAGGTCGACCTCGCGGCCGAGATCGTGGACGCCGTGCCGTCGGTCGAGATGGTGCGCCTCGTCTCCTCCGGCACCGAGGCCGCGATGAGCACGGTGAGGCTTGCCCGGGCTGCGACCCGACGCGACCGGCTGATCAAGTTCTCCGGCAACTACCACGGCCACGTCGACGCGCTGCTCGCGAGCGCGGGCTCAGGGCTGATGACCCTCGGGATCCCGTCGACTCCCGGGGTTCCCTCGGGCGTCGCCGGTGACACGATCGTGCTTCCCTACAACGACATCGACGCCGTCGCGGCGGCCGTCGCGCAATATGGAGAGGGACTCGCCGCGATTCTCGTCGAGCCCGTCGCGGGCAACATGGGCGTCGTTCCGCCCGCGCCCGGATTTCTCGAGGCGCTCCGGATGCTGTGTGACGCCTGCGGCGCGCTCCTCGTCTTCGACGAGGTGATCACGGGATTCCGCGTCGCGCGGGGAGGAGCCCAGGAGCGCTACGGCGTCACACCCGACCTGACGATTCTCGGCAAGATCGTCGGCGGCGGCCTTCCGGCCGCAGCTTTCGGCGGCCGGGCCGACCTGATGGAGCGCCTCGCACCGGTCGGCGACGTCTACCAGGCGGGCACGCTCTCCGGGAATCCGCTTGCCACCGCTGCCGGGACATCGGTGCTGCGCCGCCTCCGGGATCCGGCCGTCTACGAGGCGCTCGAACTGCGTGGCGCGAGGCTCGAGGCAGGCCTCGAGACCTTTGGCACCGTCCAGCGGGTCGGCGCGATGCTGACGTTGTTCTGCCAGGACGACCCGGTCCGGAGCTACGACGACGCGGTTCGCTCCGACACGGAGCGGTACGGGGCGCTCTTCCGTCACGTTCTCGACCGCGGGATCTACCTCGCACCCTCGCAGTTCGAGTGCATGTTCGTCTCGCTCGCGCACGGCGACGAGGAGATCGACAGGACGATCGAGGCCGTTGGCGACTTCTTCGACAACTGACGCAGACGTCTGGGAGACGCTGGTCGCGGACGCGGCTCGAGAGAGCCCTCTCTGGGGGGACTCCATCCTTCCACGCGACGAGCAAGACCGCACTGCGGTCTTCTCCACCCTCTGCGATCCCTCCTTCGCGCTCGGCGTCGAGACGATCTACGAGGGGTACCTCCTGCACTACGGTCGTTCCCGGCTCTTCGGGCCGGCCGACTCCGACACGGCGCTCCTCCTCGGCGACTACCTCTACGCGCACGGCCTCGTCCGCGTCGCTGCGACGGGAAGCATCGAGGCAGTGCACGATCTCGCCGAGCTGATCTCGCTCTGCGCCCAGGCCCGCGCCGACCGACGCGGCGGCGAGGCGGAGGCGTGGGCGGCGACCTCGGCGCTCCTCGGCCGGGGCGCCCTCGGTGACGCCAGAGCGGCTCTGAGGGATGAAGGGGACTCGGCGGCGCTCATCGAATCTGCCCGGGAGGCGGCCGGTGTCGCGGCCGTAGAGATCGCATGTTGCGCGCACGACCGTCTGGTGGGGTAAAGTCCCGAGCACGATGCTCGCTTCGCTCCTCATCCTGGCGGATGCCGCAGAAGAAGGCCGCAAGGTCGTCCTCGCAATGCTCGTCGTCGGGCTCATCTTCATCGCAGTGATCGCACTCGGCGAGTTGACGCACTACCTCGCCGTGAAGCGCAAGGCCCGCACACCGTCCAGAACGCTGTAGAGCAGGCTGCGCTCGATCCGGAAAGGCCCGCGCCATCGTGGGCTGTCGTGCACGGCATCCCCGCCCCCGGGGACATGTCCCCGGAAGACCTTGATAGTCAGTTCAATCTGACTATAATAGTCACAATGGGTACAGCATCGATCTCGGAAACGAAGGCGAAGCTCAGCGCGCTGCTCGACCGCGTCAAGGCGGGCGAGACCGTGACGATCACCGACCGTGGCGTGCCGGTGGCACAGATCGTGCCGCTCAACGGGGCGTTCGCGGTCGACTGGGACGCCCGGCTCGAGCGGCTCGAGCGGCAGGGCGTGATCAGAAGGCCGAAGCAGAGGCTTGCGAAGGGCTGGCTCAGCTCCCGGCCGTTGCCCAAGTTCGAGGGAAGCGTCTTGGAAGCGCTGCTCGAAGAGCGACGCGAAGACACGAGGTGAGGTTCTGGGACACATCTGCGATCGTCCCGACGCTCGTTGACGAACCTGGCTCCGCTCGCATGCGTGAGCTGGCCGACGACGGCGTCGTGCTCGCCGTGTGGTGGACGACCCGGGTCGAGTGCATGTCGGCAATCGCACGTCGGATCCGCATTGCGCCGGCCGATTCGCACAAAGCGGAGCAGGCGCTGGACACACTCCGTGCTGCCGTCGCCGGGTGGCTCGAGGTACCACCATCCGAGCGTCTCAGGGACGATGCTGGCCGGCTGATCCGCGTCCACGACCTCCGCACGGCCGACGCGTTCCAACTTGCCGCCGCGCGCGCAGCGAGCGACGACCACCCCGAGACGCTGCCGTTCGTCACCCTCGACGACCGCCTCGCGCTGGCCGCGAGCCGCGAGGGGTTCCCTGTGCTCGGCCTCAACTGAGCGCGGCGCCTCGAATGTGGAGGCAGGCGACACCTCGAATGTGACCGGTCAGGCTTTGAGGATGTGCCCGAGCTCCGGCTCTCTCGCACGTGTGCTCGATGCGGACGGCGACCACCTGACGCTCGCCGGGGTCTACTCCCTACACTGCGTCGTGTGCCCAGCCCCGCCCCCGACCTGCGTGAATGGATAGCCCTCCTCGAGAAAGAGGGTGAGCTCGTTCGCATCTCGGCCGAGGTCGACCCCGACCTCGAGATCACCGAGATCGTCGACCGCGTCGTCAAGTCGGGCGGGCCTGCGCTCCTGTTCGAGAACCCGAAGGGCGCGAAGCACCCGCTCCTGATCAACCAGTTCGGGACCGAGAAGCGGATGTGCATGGCGTTCGGCGTCGAGAAGCTCGACGACCTGGCCGACAAGCTCGGTGAGATCCTCGAGCTGCAGCCGCCGCAGGGGCTCGTCGACAAGGTGCGCTCGCTCGGGAAGCTGAAGTCGATCGCCGACTCGATGCCGAAGGATGTATCGAAGGGCGCGTGCCAGGAGGTCGTGCTCACCGGCGACGATGTGAACCTCGACCTGTTCCCGATCCAGCGCTGCTGGCCCCTCGACCCTGCTCCCTTCATCACGCTCCCCGCCGTGATCACAAAGGATCAGGCGACGGGCGTCCGCAACGTCGGCATGTACCGGATGCAGAAGATCGACCGGCGCTCAACGTTCATGCACTGGCAGATCCACAAGGACGGGCGCGCCGATTTGCGCGCCGCGCCTAACGGGAAGATTCCCGTCGCAGTAGCGATCGGGCTCGACCCCGTCACCGCGTACTCAGCGAGCGCGCCGCTCCCGAAGCACATCGGTGAGCTGATGGTGGCCGGCTTCCTCAAGGGCTCCGCGGTGCAGCTCGTCAAGTGCAAGACGATCGATCTCGAGGTGCCGGCAAACGCCGAGATCGTGCTCGAGGGCTGGGTCGACCGCAACGACGTCGGCACCGAGGGCCCGTTCGGCGACCATACGGGCTTCTACACCCCGGCCGAGGAGTTCCCCATCTTCCGCATCTCCGCGATCACGATGCGCCGCGACGCGATCTACCCGTCGATCGTCGTCGGCAAGCCGCCGGCGGAGGACGAGTGGCTCGCGAAGGCGACCGAGCGCATCTTCCTGCCGGCGATCCGGATGAGCGTGCCGGAGATCGTGGACTACGACCTACCGACCGCGGGCACGTTCCACAACTGCGTCATCGTCTCGATCAAGAAGCGATTCCCGGGTCATGCGCGCAAGGTGATGCACGCCATGTGGGGGCTCGGTCTGATGAGCCTGACGAAGTCGGTCGTCGTCGTCGACGAGCACGTGGACGTGCACAACTACGAGCAGGTCTTCTTCTACGTCTGCGCGAACGTCGATCCGGCCCGCGACATTCTGCTCAGCGAGGGTCCGATCGACCAGCTCGACCACGCGACGACGATCCAGGCGTACGGCGGCAAGATCGGCTTTGACGCGACCGCCAAGGGGCCGGACGAAGGCCGTCGCGAGTGGCCGCCGGAGATCGAAATGAGCCCCGAGATCAGCGCGCGAGTCGATGCACGCTGGGCCGAGCTCGGCCTTCCCGACGCACCTTCCGGTGCGGATGTGCAGAATGGAGCGCGTGCCCGGACATTGACCCGGTTGTTGCGACGTTGACAGACGGGCACCCGGCACGGTTGAATCACGCGATGGGAAGAGAACAGTGAGCGACGAGACCGACAACCAGGAAGCTGCTCCCGGCTCGAGCCTCTGGCCGATCGGTTTCGCGATCGGGATCGCCTGCATTCTCGTCGGGCTCGTGATCAGCTGGCCGGCCGCAGTTCTCGGCGCCGCGATCACGATCGTCTTCGGCGTCCTCTGGGTCCGCGACACCGCCCGCACGCATGCACCGGTCGACTCGGCCCCGGCTCACGCGCTCGTCGACGGAACGCCCTCGGAGGCGCAGCTCGCCGCGGAGGGCGAGCACCTCGAGACCTACGGTAGAGCAGGCTTCCTCACGCTCGCGACGGTCGGCCTCGGTGGCGTTATCGGCGCCGGCGTCGTCTTGCCGTCGCTCGGGTTTGCCGTCCTCCCCTCGTTCACCGGGGAAGGGATCGAGACCAACCCGGTCGATCTCGGTCCGATCAGCAACTTCCCCGAAGGAACGTTTGTGATCACGTCGTTCACCGGCAGCAAGCGCCAGGGCGAGGTCTCCCGGCGCACCGCCTACATCCGGAACAACGGGTTGAGCGCCGAGAAGGAGCCAAGCTTCACGATCATCTACAGCCGCTGTGTCCATCTCGGCTGTCCGATAACACCGAACGGCCCGAAGTTCGAGGATCAGGCGAAGACGTACAAGGACGTCACTCTGACCCCCGTGAAACCCGCCGGCTTCGGTTGCCCCTGCCACGGCGGCGCCTACGACACTGAGGGCAACCGCACCGCCGGCCCCCCGGTGCGCTCGCTCGACCGCTACGCGTTCTCGATCGTCAACGGGAACCTCGTCCTCGGTGACCACTTCAGCGTGGGCACGGTCGACGGCACCGCAGCTGACGCCGTCATGACGAGGTATCCGGTTGCCTATCCCGGCGTTCACGTCGACGGCATCTCGAAGTGGCTCTATCCCCTACCGGTGCCGGGGGCCTGACGATGCCCAAGTCCGCACGCCAGGCGCAGATCGAGAAGGCAGCCCTTTACCCGGTCGACTGGGTGGAAGAGCGGTCGGGTCTCGTCGGGTACACGAAGTGGTTCCTGTTCCGGAACGTCCCGCGCGACATCAACTGGATGCAGACGCTCGGCGCTGCAACGCTGACCGCATTCCTCATTCAGGCGACGACGGGTGTCTTCCTCGCGATGTACTACAAGCCGGATCCCGACAGCGCCTACGCGTCGATCGAGAACATCACGAACGAAGTCGCGCTCGGTTGGCTCGTCCGCGGCATGCACAAGTGGGGCGCGAGCCTCTTCATCATCCTGATGTTCCTCCACATGGCCCGTACGTTCCTGTTCGGGGCCTACAAGTATCCACGCGAGATCAACTGGATCACGGGTGTCCTGCTCCTCGTCATGGGCATGGCGGAGGGCTTCACCGGGTACCTTCTGCCCTGGGATCAGACGGCCTACTGGGCGACGGTGGTGGGGATCAACATCAACGCAACGGCGCCGATCGCGGGGCCGTTCATCGCGCAGTTCCTCCAGGGTGGGGCTCAGATCGGCCCCGACACGCTGGCGAAGTTCTACTCGCTCCACATGCTCGTGATCCCCGGCGGGATCATGGCGCTGATCGGGCTCCACATGTACCTCGTGATCCGCCTCGGGGTCACGTCGCCGCCGTGGTCGTCAACGGCCGCTGGCCGACCCCGCGGTGAGGCCGAGCCGACGGGTTACGGCGAGTATCGCGAAGGGCTCATCCGTGAGCACAAAGAGGAAAAGGACGAGGCGAGCTGATCATGGCGAGTAAGAAGGCCCAGGCGGATCGCGACCAGTTCAAGCGGTACAAGGAAGACGTCAAGAAGGAAGGGAAGCCGTTCTTCCCGTACGCGATCTTCCACGACACGGTCATGTCGCTCGTCGTCGTTGCGGTGACGATTGGCCTCGCGGTGATCTGGCACTCGACCGCTGATGGAACGGAGCCGGGCGCGCTCGGGCCGCTCTACGAGGAAGAGGCCGATCCGGCAACCACGAACTTCATCCCCCGGCCCGACTGGTTCTTCTACTTCCTCTTCTATCTCCTGCGCATCTTCAAGTGGCCCGAGACGGTCGTTCTTGGCACCGTCGGCATCCCGACGCTTCTGCTGGTCCTGCTGATCATGCTGCCGTTCTACGATCGTCGTCCAGAGCGCGTGATCCTGCGCCGCCCGGTAGCGTTCGTCGCGGCCATCCTCGTTGTCATCTCGATGGGTGTGCTGACCTGGAAGGGCGCGACCGCCAAGGAGGGCTCGGAGGCCGTCGGCGAGGTTCCGACCTGGGCCAAGGAGCAGGGATTCGCGGACAACCCCGTTGCCGTCGAGGGCGCGACGCTCTTCGCCGAATCGGGCTGCCTCAACTGCCACGTCTACCTCGGCGCGGGCGGTCAGAACCTGGGGGCTCCCGAGCTGACCGAGGAGGGCCTGAAGGGTCGTGGCATCCAGTGGCAGGTCGACCACCTCGAGAATCCGAGCAGCAAGGTCCCGGGCTCGCCGATGCCGGCGTTCGCCGATCTCGGCAAGGAGAACCTGGTCAAGATCGCGACTTTCCTCGAAGCATCCAAGGGGCCGCAGGAGTAAGAGGGCCGGTGACAGGCTTCAGCCTGTCTCCTGGGTTCGTTCGACCTGTCGCCTGGCTAGAGCCTGACGTCTACGCTCTGTCCTGATGCGCGTCTTCCTCGGAGTTACCGGAGCCTCGGGTGCGCCCTACGCGGCCCGGCTGCTGCAATCGCTCGCGGCGGCCGACTGTGAGATCGGCCTCGTCGCCTCCGCAGCGGGGATCGAGGTGATCGCGACCGAGCTCTACGGCGACGCGAACCTGGCGCGCGAGGAGGTGCTCGAGCGCTTCATCGGCGGAGCGGGCGATCAGGTCACGGTCTACGGGATCAACGACTACAAGAGCCCGTACGCGAGCGGCTCGGCGAAGGTCGATGCGTACGTCGTGTGCCCGTGCTCGATGAGCACCGTGGGAACACTTGCCGCCGGAGCGATGGCGAACCTCATTCACCGCGCCGCTTCGGTCGCGCTCAAGGAGCGACGGAAGCTCGTGCTCGTGCCCCGCGAGACACCGCTGTCGTCGATCCACCTCCGTGGCCTCGCAACCCTCCACGAGGCAGGCGCAGTGATCCTCCTCGCGGCGCCGGGTTTCTATCACGGCGCGAAAACCATCGACGACCTCGTTGACTTCGTGGTCGCCCGTGCCCTCGACCAGATCGGCATCGACAACACGCTCATGCCGAGGTGGGGCCAGGCATGACCCACGAGAGCGGGACGCTCCAGCCCGACGGCGTCCGCACCATGTTCGACCGCATCGCGCCCGTCTACGACGTGATGAATCGGGTCATGACCATGGGCCTCGATCGCCGCTGGCGCGGCATTACCGCTCGGGCCGTCGTGCAGCCGGGGTCGCGCGTTCTTGACGCCTGCTGTGGTACGGGCGATCTCGCAGTCGCGTGTGAGCGTGAGGGTGGCGTCGTCACCGGCCTCGACTTCTCGGGCGAGATGCTTGCCCGCGCCCGGCCCAAGTCCGACTCGATCGAGTGGATCGAGGGCGACATGCTCGCGCTCCCGTCCGCGGACTCGAGCTTCGATGTCGTCACCGTCGGCTTCGGCGTCCGCAACGTTGCAGATCTTCGTTCCGGGTTGGTGGAGCTTCGCCGCGTCCTGCGCCCGGGGGGCCGACTGGCGATTCTCGAGATCACGCAGCCGCGCGGAACCCTGAAGCCGTTCTTCTCGCTCTGGTTCGACCGCATCGTGCCGCTGCTCGGGCGGGTGCTGCCGGGCGGCAAGGCGTACACGTACCTCCCGGCCAGCGTCCGGCGTTTCCCCGGCGCCGAGGATCTCGCCGCTCTGATCGAGGAGACGGGATTCGAGGGAACGACGTTCAGGCTCTTCGGTGGCTCGATCGTCGCGCTCCACACGGCGACCGCGCGATGAGCACGACGCTCGAAGCGGTGCGGGCCGCTCCGGGTCTCTCCGAGTATCTCGCGGACGTCGAGGAGCTTCTCGACCGATCCGTCGCCGGCCATCCGGGACTCGTTGCCGAGGTTGGCGCGGAGGCCCTGACCGCCGGGGGTAAGCGACTGCGACCGATGCTCACGTTCCTCTCGGCCCCGCCCGACCGGGAGCCGTCCGTCGCCGCAGGTGCGGCTGTGGAGCTCGTCCACATGGCGACGCTCGTCCACGACGACCTGATCGACGGAGCGAGGGTTCGCCGCGGCAAGGCAGCAGCCTGGTCGGCCTTCGGTGCCGACGTTGCACGAGCAACCGGTGACTATCTCTTTGCCCGCGCGTTCTCGGAGCTCACCGCCGACGGCGACCTCCAGGGAGTCGCCACTCTCGCGGAAGCATCGCTCGGGCTGGCGCGCGGTGAGGCGATGCAGCGACGGCAGCAGCACGATCCTGGCACCACGGTCGACGAGTACCTCGAGCGGTGCGCGCTCAAGACCGGCAAGCTCTTCGAGGCTGCATGCCTCCTCGGTGGCGGTAGTGGCGACTACGGACGGCTCCTCGGTATCTCGTTTCAGATCGTCGACGACATCCTCGATTGCGCAGGCGATTCGGTGGAAACGGGCAAGATTCCGGGCACCGATCTCCGCGATGGCACCCCGACGCTGCCGCTGCTCCTCGCCGCGCAGGAGGACGAGGTCGTGCGTGCTGCGATCGCAGGGGGGCCGCTCGAGGGCGTCCTGGTACGGGTCGCCGCGACCGGTTCCCTCGATCGTTCCAACGAGGTTGCGCTCGACTACGCGCGGCGCGCGAGGGAGAGCCTTCATGGCGTCCCGCGCCGGGCGGAGCTCGAAGCCCTGGCCCTCGCCGTGGTCGACCGCAGCGGCTAACCGGGGTCAGGTCTTCTACGTTCCACGTCGATCAGCGCCCGGGTCTAGCGGAGCCTTGCGCGGTGGAACGTGGAAGACCTGACCCCGCACGGCCGCTCCGCGCGACGGTACTCGACCGTGTAGCCGAGCCGGCGTGGCACGTCGAGAAGACCCTCGAGATCGAGGTCGATCGTGGCACCCGCCTTCTGGGTCACCTCGTCCTCGATCGGCAGGTCGAAGTCGTCGGCGCCGAAGTCGAGCGCGCGGAACGCGTCCTCGTTCAACGTCAGCACGGAAGTCCGGATGTGCTTGACGTTGTCGAGGAAGATGCGTGAGAGCGCGATGTGCCGCCAGTACTCCCGCGGCTCGATCTCCCGGCCGCCGAGCGCTGTGCCATATGGCTTGTACGTCCACGAGAGAAGCGAGAAGAGCCCGGGCAGGCCGTCGCGCAGACAGCCGTCCTGAAAGTCGCGCGTCCGCTGCAGGTGCTCGAGTCGCTCCTCGAGCGTCTCGTCGAAACCGATCACCATCGTCGCGGTCGTCCGCAGGCCGTTCTCGACGATCGCGCGCTGCGCCTCGAAATACTCCGCCACCGTGTACTTGAACTTGGCGTGGCGCTTGCGAAAGTCCTCCGTGAGGATCTCGCTTCCTCCGCCCGTCACCCAGTGGACCCCGGCGTCGCGCAGCCGCACAGCGGTCTCCGCGTACGAGAGATCCGCACGATCGGCGAGGAACATGAACTCGGCGACCGTGAGTGCGTAGAACTCGACCCTGTCCTCGTAGCGCTCCCGCACGGCTGCGAACAGCTCGCAGTAGTAGTCGAGGGGAAGCTTCGGGTTGAAGCCGCCGTTGAACCCGACGAGATCACCACCGGCCTCGAGGAGCCCGTCGATCTTCGCGAACACCTCCTCGCGATCGAGGACGTAGCCGCCAGCCTGTCCCGGGAGCACGTAGAAGGCGCAGTAGTCGCACTGGGCGACGCAGACGTTCGTGTAGTTGATGATCCGCATCACCATGTAGGTCGCGTGGTCGGGCTCGTGCCACCTGGCCCTCGCGGTGCAGGCGAGCTCTCGCAACTCGTCGTCGCTCGCCTCGTTCCAGAGTCGGGCAGCCTCCTCGACCGAGATCCTGCTCATGCCGGCACCGCCTCCTCGATGGTGACCTCGTCCGGATCGAGCGTGTCCATGAATGAGCTCACCGAGAAGACCGCATTCCCGGCACCGGCGACGCCGTAGCCGGGCGGTGGCTTGAGGCCGTGCCGGGAGAGGGCAGCGCGATACGCCTGCAGGAGTCGAACGTGGTATTCGAGCGGCGCACCCTCGGGGTTGTCCCGTCCGAGCGGCGTCGTCGGCTCCGGACACCAGGTCGTGAACCGTGGCGTGATTCCGCGACTCATGAAGTAGTCGAGCCCTTCCGTCGTGCTCGCGATTGCCTCGTTGACGGTCTGGAATCCGAACGGCCTCGCCATCTCGACGCCCGCGACGAAGTTCGGGATCACGTAGCGGGGGCCGAACACATCTGCGGCGTCGATGATTCGACGATGCCACTCCTCGCGACCGACGTACCGTTGCTTGCCCGGCGAGATGAGCTCGAAGAGCCGCTTGTCCCACACCTCGTAGTTGGGGTGATAGATCGAGATTCCGTAGTCCTTGAATCGCTGCGCGTCGGCCTTTGGCAGTGCCTGTGCCACGACCTTGCCGAGCCAACGGCCGGGGAAGCGCTCCTCGATCGCCTGGGCGTAGCGGCCGTAGAAC
>JAYTJO010000193.1:0-1627 GCA_043730975.1 Thermoleophilia bacterium
CACGATCTCGGTGACGCCGTCGATGTTCACCGAATCGACGAGCGATACGGGATCCTGCCCGATCACGGCAACCGTCACGGGCCCGAGCTCGCGCCCGGCCGTGATCAACTCGCGGGTGACATCGCGAACCTGGCCGCGGATGTGCTCGGCAATGACGAGAACGCTCATGCGAGCCGCTCTTTCACGATCGACGCGATCCTGGCTGCGATCTCCGCGGGACTGCCGTCGATCATCTCGGCTCCCTCGCCTCGTTCGGGCACGAACATCTTCCGGACACGGTAGGCGGGCGTGCCGCCTCCGGCCGCGCTGCGCACATCTATCTCGACCTGCTCTGCCTGCTTGATCGCCCGAAGATTTGCGTAGCGAGGCTCGTTGATGCCCGTCTGGATTGTCAGAACAGCAGGCGTGTCGATCTCGACCCGATCGACGAGACCGCCTTCGAGCTCACGGTCGACAACGGCCGTTCCGGCACCGGAGTAGTCGAGCCTCGTGACGACCGCCGCGCGCGGGAGGTCGAGCAGCTCCGCGAGCGCGGTACCGGTCGCCGCCTGCACGGCGTCGCTCGACTGCACCCCACAGAGCACGAGATCCGCACTCTCGGCCCGAACGACGTCGGCGAGAGCCCGCGCTACCGAGAAAGGGTCACGATCGACCCCTTCGATCCGGATCGCGCGGTCGGCGCCCATCGCCAGACAGCGTCGCAACGCCGCTTCGGACTGCTTCGACCCGCACGTGACGAGGACGACCTCGCCACCGAGGCGCTCCCGTACCTGGAGCGCCTCCTCGGTAGCGAAGCTGTCCCATTCGTTCAACGCGGGGTCGAGGTAGTCCGGGTCGACGTCGAGCTCGTCATCGGTGAACTCGACCTCGTCTCCGAGCTGCAACACCTGCTTGATACACACGACTGTTTTCATTACGACAGTGACGCCTCTGCGTAGAGCGCCGCGTACTCGGCCTTCTCGAAGGCAACCGACGCGTCGTCCACCATCCGCCGCTCCCGCTTGAACGGCAGGGGAAACGCCGGGTCGTCCGAGTCGATCTCGCGGGCAAGGCGATGACCCGAGAAGACCGCGTCGGCAGTGAGCCGCGGAGCTTCGCAGTCGCCGATCCGGTAGAGCGAGTCGACGCCCTCGGCCTTGAGCTGCTCGAGGCCGATGTCGTCCTTGAGCGACCGGAACAGCGCCTCGTTCGAGCGGCGCTGGGCCACCCAGACGACAGCGTCGGCCGCGTACGACTTCTCGTGCCCTTCCTCGTCGTACACGTGGGTCGCAATGACCGCGCCTTCCTCGACCCGCGACGGCAGGTGGTACGTCACGATCTCGACGCCGAGCCTGTGCAGGGCACGGTGCTGGTTTGGCGCCTCGAGCGTGAAGTGCATGTACGGCCCGACGGTTCCAAGCGGGGTCATCAGGGTGACCTTCTTACCCTCCAGCGCGAGCTTCTCCGCCATCGAGACGCCCGTGTAGTACCCGTCGTTGTCGAAGACGACGACGCTCTCACCGGCGAGCTCCTTGCCTTCGCCCATGATCTGGTCGGGAGTCGCCTGCCAGGCGAGGCTCGCATCGGCACCGTCGATCGTCGCGTGCGAGGCACCGTTGAGGCCGTCGGTCGACCAGTAGGAGCCGGT
>JAYTJO010000194.1:0-6466 GCA_043730975.1 Thermoleophilia bacterium
CCCCGTGGCAGGCGCAGCGAATCGCCTCGTCCTCGAGCCACCCGTCGCTGAGCGGGCACTCCTCATGCGAGCACCACGTCTCGAAGACGACGTAGCGACCGCCGCTTCGGGCGACGACGAGCGAGAGCCCATCCGCCGTTGCTTCACGCAACTCACCGTCGGCGAGATCAGCGGGGCCGAGATCGACGCCTCCACCGTCCTCCTGCATCACGCGTCCCACCGCACATGGAGGTGCTGCGGAGCCCGGAACTCCCAGCCGTTGAAGACCGTCGGTCGGTCGGCGTCCACACATAGGCTCGGGAGCCGCTCGAAGAGCCGTTGCACGGCGATCCGCATCTGGACGCGAGAGAAGTGATGGCCGGAGCAGAAGTGGGGGCCGAACCCGAATGCGCCGTGGTTGCGCTTGGGCCGGAACAGGTCGTAGGCATCGGCTGTCGGACCCCAGACCTCCTCGTCGCGGTTCGCCGATGAGACGAGCGCCCCGAGGTTGGCGCCCACTGGCAGCGTCACGCCGCCGAGCTCGGTCTCGACCTTGACGCGCCGCGTCTGCGTCCCGATCGGGGCGACCCAGCGGAGGCCCTCCTCGACGGCGTCCCGCACGAGACCGGCGGGATCGGCGGCAACTGCCGCTGCCTGACCCGACTCGAGCAGTCCGGCAACGGTTGTCCCGGCTGCGTGTCCCGGCTCCTGCATCCCGCCGAGCAGGATCACCTTCAGCGTCGGCAGGATCGTCGCGACTCGCTCATCGAAGGATCCTGGAGCGTGCTGCAGCATCGTCGCGATCGTGCTCGAGTCCGGCGTCTCCCAGAGCCGCTCCAGAATCGGCGCGAGGTCGCGGTCGATCTCCGCCGTGATCGCGTCCGCGATCTCCCATCGCGCGGGGTCGTCCTCGAAGTTGATCGCACCCTGCGCGAGGCCGTGGAACCACCGGCGCAGCGTTTCGCCGTCGATCTCCGCGAGCCCGAGCATGCTGCCGAGCGAGAGAACCGAGACCGGCTCGAAGTACTCGCTCATCAGCTCGGCCTCGCCACGTTCGGCGATCCCGTCGAGGAGCCTCTCGACGATCGGGGAGACGAGATCCGGCGACGTCGCCTCGACGACGCGGGGCCGCAGGGACGGGTCGAGCATGGCACGAAGCTTCTTCTGCGGTTCGCCGTCGAGAACGAGAATGCTCGGCCCGCCCATCACACGGTTCAATGGCGACGGCGTCACCGAGGAGTCGATCAGGTTCGCATGTGAAGCAGCGAATTCGACGTCGTCCCAGCGCGTCACGAACCAGAGACCAACCGCCGGGACGAAGCACACGGGTGCCTCGCGGCGCATCCGCGCGTAGATCGGGTAGGGATCCTCGTCGAGCTGCTCGACCGTGATGCTGTCGGCCCACTCCTCGACGGTGCTCATACCCCTTCATTCTGGAGGATCGCCCGCGCCTCTCGCAAGCGTCGCGGCGCATCGACGACGAGAACACATGCAGGCTCGTCCGAGGTGTCTCGCCCGACGTGCAGTCCGTCCTCCTCGGCCCAGTTCGCAACGGCACCGGCGAAGCCGACCTCGGCCAGTCGGCGCGGCCCGATGTCGCTCCACCAGTACGGCAACCGCTCATATGGTCCGCCCTTTCCGGCAATCGTGTCGGCGACGTGCTCGCCCGTGCCGATCGCGGCATCCCAGTGAGGGAAGCGCATGGCCCCGAAGCGTGCATGCGGCACAAGCACGAGATCGCCGCAGGCGTAGACACGCTCGTGTCCCGGAACGAGCATGTCCTCCTCCACGGCAAGTGGCAGCTGTGCGGGCTCGAGCGAGAGACCGGGCGGAGCGAAAGGCACTCCACCGGTCGCGGCCAGGATCACGTCGGCCTCGAGCGTGCCGTGCGCGGCCGTCTGGAGCGAGTACTCGGTGGCGCTCTCGATCGCGACACCGCCGTGGAAGGTGACGCCCAGATCGTCGAGAGTCTCGCGGCCGAGGTCGGGTAGGGGATCGTGGAGACGGTCGAGAGGCCGCGCGAGCATGTCGACGAGGGTCACGGAGTGACCGGCCTGCGCGAGCGTTGCAGCGCTCTCGGTTCCGATCAGTCCGGCACCGACGACGATCACCTCGACCGGGCCACTCGTCAGCAGGGGGCCGAGCCGCCAGAACCCAAAGGGGCTCGCATTGACATGTGCATCTTCGAGGCCTGGCACGGGCGGCGGAAAGTACGCGAGTCCCGGGGCGAGAACGACGTTCTCCGCCGCGATCACCGTTTCCCCCCCGTCGGCCGTGACCCAGACGGTGCGTGTCCCGAGATCTGCGGCCAGAACCGCCCCGTCGACAAGGTCGACGCCGAGCTCAGCAAGGCGCGCCGCATCCGAGAGCAGGCGTGGAACCCCGTCAACGAGCGACGCCTTCGTCAGCGGCGGCCGATCGATGGGAAGGCCGATCCCGATGAGAACGGGTCGGATCCCTTCCCGGGCGAGACGCATTGCACAGGCGGTGCCCGCAACGCCGTTGCCGATGATCGCGACCTCGGCCTTCACGCCCCGAGCTCCCCGACCCGCTCCACGACCTCGCGACACCATGCCGGGTAGAGGGTGATCTCGTCGATGAACTGCGACGGCTTGATGCAGAACGTCGTGAAGCCCCGCGCCTGCATGGCGGGCAGCGAGGCGATCGCCGGTGCGAGCGGTGACGGGCTCTCGTCGTCAGGGAAGACGGCCCGCATTCCGCCGACGAACTCGAGCTCCGAGGTGTCCCTGCCCGCCGCCGTGAGCCCATCACGAAGCAGCGTCAGATCATCGTCGGACGGCTGCCCGAGCGGATGGAATCCATGGGCGTAGCGAACGATCCGGCGGAGCAGCTTCGGATGCACCGACTCGCCGCCGAGCCAGAGCCTCGGTCCGTCGAGACGCCACGCCTTTGGCTCGAGGTACACGTCCTCGAAGGCGTAGTGCTCGCCGGCGAAGGATGAAGGCGTATCTCGCCAGAGCCCTTCCCACGCGGCGAGCTGCTCGTCGAGCAGGGCGCCGCGCTTGTTGAACGGGATGCCGAGCGCCTCGTACTCGTCACGGTGCCAGCTGACGGTCGGCTGCACGACGAGGCGGCCCTCCGAGAGAAGGTCGAGCGTGCCGAGCTCGCGCGCGAGCAGGAGCGGATGCCGAAGTGGTGCGATCACCGCGCAGGCAGCGAGCCGGAGTCGCGTCGTCGCGGCCGCGATAGCCGAAAGGAGCACGAGCGAACTGGGCCACGGCATCGCCGGATCCTGGTTCCCGGGGAGCGCGTAGTCGCGCGGGTTACCCATGATCCCGTTCGCCCCGGCACTCGGCCCGAGGACGATGTGCTCGCTGACCATGACCGCGTCGAAGCCTGCATCCTCGGCGACAACGGCCATCTCGACGAGCGCTCGCAGATCGCGCGGCGGAGTCAGCGTCCAGTTCTCGGAGAGAACGAGAACGAGTCTTGGCGTCAGGTCTCGCATGTTCCACCGGCTACCGATGGGATCACGAGGCATCCGTTCCGAGTGGAACATGCGAGACCTGACCCCGCGGCACGCCGGCGACGAGCGCCGCGGCAGCATCAACCGCTGCCTGCTGGTGTGGCTCGATCGCCTGGCCGGGAACCTGGGCCAGATAGGCGAACGGGTCGTCGATCCCCGCGGAGCGCCCTGACAGCGTCTCGATCACGGCCAGGCCGCAGAACGGGACGTGCCCTGCCGAATAACCACCCTCGTGCGAGGCGACGAGGCGGCCTCCACAGAGGCGGCCGGCAGCGGCGAGGAGCCGGCCCGTCATCTCACCGAACGCAGCAGCCGGAAGCAGCATGCGTCCGAGCGGGTCGAGAGCGCCGGCGTCGAAGCCGCAGGCGATCACGATCAGCTCGGGGGCAAACGCGTCGAGCGCAGGCGCGACAACCTGGTCGAGCGCAGCCAGGTAGGCACCTGTTCCCGACCCCGCCGGCAGCGGCACGTTCAGCGTCGTGCCGACGGCAGTGGGCCCACCCGTATCGGCGAGGAGACCCGAGCGTGCAGGGTAGAGACCGTCCTGATGGAGGGATATCGCGAGCACGGAGGGGTCATCCCAGAAGACCGCCTGCGTCCCGTTGCCGTGGTGGACGTCCCAGTCGACGACGGCGACACGCCCAACCCCACGCGTGGCCTGGGCGTGCCGAATGCCGACGGCGACGTTCGCGAAGATGCAGAAGCCCATTCCGAGGTCGGGAAGCGCATGGTGGCCAGGCGGACGGACGAGCGCGTACGCGTTGGCAACCGTGCCGTCGAGAACGGCGTCGATCGCGGTGATCGTGCCCCCGGCAGCAAGCTGTGCAATCTCGAAGGAGCCGTTGCCGAAGGGAGCCTCACTTCCGGCATCGCCGCCGCGGCCCACCGAAAGCTCCCGGATCCGATCGACGTACGCCGGGGTGTGAACGCGGAGAAGCTCGTCGACAGTGGCGGGACGGGGTGGCAAAAGGAGGAGCTGTTCGGTCAGGCCCGTCGCATCGAGAAGATTCTTGAGGCGCCGCTTCGTGGCGGGGTTCTCGGAGTGCTCGCCCGGCTCGAGCCAGCCACCGGAAGGCAACTCCGAAGCGCCCGAGCCGGTGTCGTGCCACATCATCCGCTCGTGCCAGACGAGGCCGGTGCGTGGGGTCAGGTCTTCTTCGTTCCGCGGGAGACCTTCCTGATCTCGAACTGTCACGGCGTCTCCGCGGAACGAGGAAGACCTGACCCCGTCGTTCCCTCGGCGATCTGTAACGTCTTCAGGTCGGAGTAGAAGTCGAGCGCGAAGTCGCCGCCTTCACGCCCGATGCCCGAGATCCCGATTCCTCCGAACGGTGCTGTGAGGTCGCGAACGAGGAACGTATTGACCCACACGGTGCCGGCTCGAACCGCCCTGCCAACCCGTTCGGCACGCTCTGCCGAGCCCGTGTAGACGATGCCCGAAAGACCGTACGGCGTCGAGTTCGCGAGGGCAATGGCCTCGTCCTCATCAGAAAAGGTCTGGACCGTAAGAACGGGCCCAAAGACCTCGCGCTGGACGATCTCGCTGTCGTTCGACCGCGGGACGACGAGCGTCGGCTCATAGAAGAGGCCACCGCGGTCGGCCGGATGCCCGCCTCGGACGATCTCGTCGCCGTTCGCCCGTGCTCGCTCGACAAAGCCTGCGACGCGGTCGAAGTGATCGCGGTGGATCAGGGGCGTCACCGTCGTATCGTCGGAGCGCGGGTCGCCGAGGACGTGCTCGTCGGCGAAGCGGTGGAAGAGCTCCATGAACGGCTCCGCCACGGACTCCTGGACGAGGATCCGGGTTCCGGCGAGGCACACCTGACCGGCGTCGTCGAACTGGCCCGCTGCCTTGCGCGCCGCGGCCTCGAGATCGCAGTCCTCGAAGACGAGCAGCGGCCCCTTGCCGCCGAGCTCGCCCGTGAACGGGACGATGTTCTTCGCCGCGGCGACGCCAATGTGGCGCGCAGTCTCCGGCGAGCCGGTGAACGAGATGCGACTGACCCCGGGATTCGAGACGAGTGCCGCGCCGATCTCCTCGCCGATCCCCTGGACAATGTTGAACACGCCCGGCGGAAAGCGGGCCTCGTCGACGAGGTCGGCGAGAAGCGAGCACGAGAGCGGCGACCACTCGGCCGGCTTGAGGATCATCGTCGAGCCCGCGGCAAGCGCCGGAGCCGTCTTCCAGGTCGAGAGCATGAACGGGGCATTCCACGGGGTGATCACCACCGCCGGGCCGCTCGGCATCCGGATCACGCGGTTGTGCGTGCCGTTCGAGTCCCAGACGCGCTCCTCGTAGGCGACCGCGAGATCGGCGTAGCTCCGGTAGTTGCGGGCGCCGCGGTTGATCAGGCGTGCCTTCAACGAGCGGAGCAGCATCGCCATGTCGACACACTCGACGGGAGCGAGGCGCTCGACGTTCGCGTCGATCAGGTCGGCGAGCCGGTGGAGGTAGACGGCTCGGCCAGCGGCCCCGAGGGCAGCCCAGGCGGGGAACGCCTCGGTTGCTGCCGCGACGGCGAGGTCAGCCTCGCGCTGCCCGCCGCGCGCGATCTCGCCGAGCGGCTGCTCGTCGATCGGCGAGTAGTCCGTGAACGTGCTCGTGCTCGAGACCCGTTCGCCGCCGATGAAGTGATCGGGTGAGACCTCGATGCCGGCGACGGTGACAGGCTTCAGCCTGTCTCCTGGGCTGCCCCCGGGACTCAACCCACCCTCCCGAACGCGAGCGTGCCGACGTCGACGATCGTGACGCCTCCGTCGATGGGGATGACGGCGCCGTTCACATACGCGGCGTCGTCCGACAGCAGCCAGGCGGCGGCCGCGGCGATCTCCGCGGGCGCGCTGGCCCGACGGAGGGGCACGTCCTGGGTGACGGCCGCATACGCGTCCTCTCGCGAGGCGAGCCCGAGCGCATCCATCTCGCCGTCGGCCATCGCCGTCCGCACCCAGCCGGGACAGAGGCAGTTCGCGCGCACGCCGGCCGGCCCGTGGTCGAGGGCG
>JAYTJO010000195.1:0-2676 GCA_043730975.1 Thermoleophilia bacterium
CTAAGCGATCACGAATCCCCCGGGCACAGATGGCAGAGATCACCGAAACCCATATCGAGCAGGACACCGAGCAGACCAGGGTCGAGAGCTGGCGCCTGCACGTGCTGATCGAAGCCGGATTCCCGCTTCCTCTCGCCGAACAGCTTGCCGCGAGCGACGCGGATCTCCACACGTGCTCCGACCTGCTCCGCCAGGGCTGCACACCGCTCACTGCCGCGCAGATCCTGCTGTAGAGGCTCTAACTCAACGACCACGCGCTGGCTGGGCGTGATGGGTGAGTGCGATGCGAGGACGCAGGGAGCCTGCCGATACGGGACGTACCGGGGCGACCGAGGACGAAGCAGCGTGCCGCCCAGCGCGTTCAGACGGCCCGTGCTTCTTTGAGTTAGAGCCTCCTAGGGCCCGTCCCGCCCGTCCCGCCGCGGTGATGTCTACGCTGCCGGGGTGAAGGTCGAAGCCACATTTCACGGTGACCGGAAGGTCTTCAGTGTCTCCGCGTTCAACGAGGGGATCGGAATCTATCTCGGACGGCTCCCGACGGTGTGGGTGGAGGGAGAGGTGATCGAGTTGCGCCGGAACGACGCCTGGGCGTTCGTCTTCTTCACGCTCAGGGACCCGGCGAGCGGCGCGTGCCTCAGCGCAACGATCCCGCGTCGTCGGTTTGATGTCCTCGAGCTTGCTCTGGAAGACGGTGAGCGCGTGCTCGTGGAGGGCAAGGCCGAGGTCTACGCGGCCAAGGGCGCCCTCAGCTTTCGTGCGGTCACGATCGAGCGACTCGGACTGGGAGATCACCTTGCTGCGATCGAGCGGCTCAAGCGCGTCCTCGCCGCCGAAGGGCTATTCGCGGCCGAGCGGAAGCGCCCCCTCCCCCGGTTCCCGCGGGCGGTCGGTGTCGTGACCGGTGCAGATGCCGCCGCCCGGGGAGACGTTCTGACGGGAATCCGGTCACGCTACCCGGCTGCTCACATCGTCATCACGGAGGCTCGCGTGCAGGGTGCGGGCGCGCCGGAGTCGATCGCCGCTGCACTGAAGCGCGTCGCAGCACACCCGGCGGTCGACGTCGTTATCGTCGCCCGCGGCGGCGGCAGCTTCGACGATCTGCTGCCGTTCAGCACCGAGGTCGTCGTGCGGGCGTTCGCCGGGTGCCCCGTCCCCGTGGTCTCCGCTGTGGGCCATGAGCAGGACACGCCCCTCTGCGATCTCGCCGCCGACGTCCGGACCTCGACGCCGACCGCGGCCGCCCGTCTCGTGGTCCCGGACCTGGGCGAGCTACAGGCGGCGCTGGGACGTCAACGGGCGATGCTCGACGGCTCCGTTCGCCGTTCTCTCGTCCGGGAACGGGAGCGGCTGAACCGCAGCTACGACCGCCTCAGGAGCGCACCCGTGGTTCTGTTCGAGCGCCGGCGCGTCGTACTCGACCACGCTGCGGCACGGCTTCAGGCGCTCTCACCCCGTGCGACGCTCACCCGTGGCTACGCGATCGTGCGATCCGGCGGCACCGCTCTCCGCGACGCGGCGGGGGTCGCTGCGGGGGAGCGCGTGGAGATCGAACTGGCGCTCGGTGGCCTGACGGCAACAGTGGAGGAGATACAGTCATGAGCGGCGACGAGGAGACGTTCGAGGCACTCAGGCTCGAGCTCGAAGAGATCGTCGGCAAGCTCGAGCGAGGAGATGTCGCGGTCGACGAAGCAATCCGACTCTGGCAACGCGGCGAGGAGCTTCACCGTCGCTGCGCGGCGCTTCTCGAAGCGGCTGAAGGCCGGATCGAAGAGCTGGCTGCGAAGAGAGATGACACGGGCACTCCTGATCTGTAAGGTCAGCACATGCCACAGCCATCCGTAGATCTCATTCGAGCGGTACCGCTGTTCTCGGACCTCGACGATAAGACGGCAGCACGCCTCGCCGGCGAGTTCGTCGAGCGCCATTTCGACGAGGGAGCCTCGATTGCCACGGAGGGATCGGACGGGCTCAACTTCTTCATCGTGGCAAGCGGCGAGGCGTCGGTCACCGTGAAGGGTGCGGAGGTCGCAACCCTCGGACCTGGCGCCTCGTTCGGCGAAGTCGCCCTCGTGGATCGGTACGCCCGCACGGCAACCGTCGTCGCGACGACGCCGATGGTCGCGTACGCCCTCCCGGTCTGGACTTTCCGGCCATTCGTCGAGGAGCGCCCCGAGCTTGCGTGGAAGCTTCTCGAAACGCTCGCGGTGATGCTTCGCGTCGCCGAGTCGCGCTAGTGCACCGTCCGGGGGAGTAGAGCCCGGTGGCCCGCGGGCCGAATGCCGAGCCGTCCGACGCAGAACTCGTCGCAGGCTGTCGGCAGGGTGATCCTGCCGCCTGGAACGCTCTCGTCGAGCGCTTCTCGCGCTACGTCTCCGCGATTGCGACCCAGGCGTTCCGGCTGTCGCAGCACGATGCCGAAGACGTTTTTCAGGACGTCTTCGCAAAGGCTTTCGAGCGACTTGGCTCGGTCCGGTCCGATGATGCGATTCGCCCCTGGATCGGTCAGCTGACCCGCAACTGCTGTCTCGACCTGCTGCGATCGTCGAGTCGTGTCGTGCTCGTCGAGGAGCCCGAAGAACGAGTCGCGGATGAGGTGATCGCGAAGCTCGACGAGGCGATGGCCGTGCGCGCCGGCCTCGCACAGCTCGGCGAGGAATGCCAGGAGGTTCTCGACCG
>JAYTJO010000196.1:0-6597 GCA_043730975.1 Thermoleophilia bacterium
GTTCATGAGCTCGACGAACCGCGGCTGTGAGCCGCGCCCGACGTGAAGTGCGAGCGCCGTCGCGGCGTCGTTTGCGCTCGGAACGAGTGCAGCGACCGCCAGGTCACGGACGGTCAGCTGCTCGCCCGGCCGGAGAGCGATCGACGATTCGCCGACAGAGGTCGCCGCAGCCGGGATGGTGACGAGGTCGTCGAGTCGGGCTTGCTCGAGCGCGACGAGCACGGTCATCAGCTTGGTGATGCTTGCCGGAGCCCGGCGCGCGTCCGGCGCGCGCGCGGCCACGACCACCTGATCCGGGCCGCCACGTATGACGTACGCAGGAGCAGAGACCGGCGGCGGTGCCGCGGCAGCCGAGGCGGCACACATCGCAAGCGCAGCCAGAACAGCGAAAGACCCTCGACGCATCGCCCCTGAATGTAGATGAGAGCGGCTACCAGCCCGCGGCAGCCCAGATCTCGGCCGAGAGGCGGGCAGCCTCGGCTCCCGCGGCTGCCCGCCAGTCGTCCTCGGTGTCGCGATACGCGAAGATCACGGAGCGCGATGCGTTGACGAGCGCGCTCGCGGGACCGCTCGTGAACGCGCGCGCGACATCGGCGGGCGTCGCTCCCTGGGCACCCACGCCGGGCAGGAGGATGATCTGCTGCGGCATCGCCCGACGGGCGTCGCCGATCAGCCGTGGCACCGTCGCCCCCACGACCGCACCGACGCTGGACATGCCCCGCTCGCCGACGAGATCGGCGCCCCATTCCTCGACGAGACCGGCGACGTGGCGCCACACCGGCACCCCGTCCGAGAGGATGGCGTCCTGGAGATCGCGGGCACCAGCGTTCGAGGTACGAACGAGGCAGAAGATGCCGGCGCCATGCCGTCGGCAGGCGGCGAGGTACGGATCGACGGAGTCGGTTCCGAGATACGGATTCACGGTGAGCGCATCGGCGAGGGGCGGATCTGGCCCCCGAGGCTCGAGGAACGCCGCAGCGTAGGCTCGCGCGGTCGAGCCGATGTCACCGCGCTTGGCATCGGCGATAACGAGCAGCCCCGCCTCCGAGGCGTACCGCGACACGATCTCGAGAGCGTGCCAGCCGTCGCCGCCGAGGGCCTCGAAGAACGCGACCTGCGGCTTCACGGCCACGGCGTATGGTGCAACGGCATCGACGATGCCCTTGCAGAACCGTTCCACGGCGCCGGCCGCCGCGGCGCGTCCTCGTCCGGCTTCCCCCCGGAGTTCAACCGGAAGAAGATCGACGCGGGGGTCGAGCCCGACGACGAGTTGGGTGCGCTTCCGCTCGACCGCTTCCGCAACACGATCCGAGAAGGGGGCAATGGAACTGTCCCCGTCTCGAGCGCCCGCGTTCATGCGGCCAAGGCTACCCCGTTCGCTGCGGTCAGGATCGCATCACGTTCGAGCGCGGCGACACTGAGCTCGGGCGGCGGCCGTCGGATGAAGGACGCGATCAGGAGAAGCTCGTCGGCGGTTGCGGCGGCGAGCTCGGTGCCGGCGGAGGCGCGCACGTCTGCGAGCCCTGCCTCGACCTCGAGGGAGCCCCCGCCACCACGCGGGATCGTCCGCCGCGAGACGACGCCGCCTGCCACGAAGACCCCGCGTACCATTCCTTGCTCGAGCGCCGGAACGACAAGGCAAACCTGCAGCCCGAGCGCTTCGCGCACCTCGTCGATTCGGACAACGACCTGCTCGAGCGCGGCAATCCGATCACGGAGGCGAGCAGCGTCCTCGAAGCGGAGGTCGGCGGCGAGACGGCGGAGCCGGAGGCGCAGCTCCGGGAGCGCCGCCCGGGGATCGTCGCCCTCGTAGCCTGCGAGCGCCTGGGCAGCTCGGCGAGCAATGCCGCGGCCACTGAGCGGGCCATGCGGAGTCGGATCGCTGACGCACGCCCAGGTGGCACCCCGGCGACGAAGGTACACGTGCCGATCCGGCCGCGTGCTGCGCGCGTTCGCGGGCGGCCGCAGCTCGCGAAGAAGTCGCAGCTCGTCGAGCGCCGCCTCGAGCTCGCTTCCGCTGAGCTGCCAGTCGACGCGGGCAAGTGCGCCGAGCGCGGCTTCAACCGCTGGCCTCTGCCGGTTGCCGGCGAAGTACGAGCGCAGCCGGGCGCGGAGATCGCGAGCGCGGCCGACGTAGAGCGCCTGTCCCCGCGCATCACGAAAGATGTACGTCCCTGGCGTCGTCGGCGCCCGGGCAACGAGTGACCGCTTCCCGTGGAGCCGTCGGGCTCTCGGCGCCGAGAGTTCCACGAGATCCGCAACGGTCTCGGCACCACGTTCCTGTGCAAGCCCGATGAGTGCGATCAGGATCTCGGCGGTAGCCGACGCGTCCGCGAGGGCACGATGGCATGGCGTCACGGAGGTGCCGAAGAACTGCGAGAGCGGCTGCAGTCCGAACCGTGTCGTCCGGCCTCCGAGAAGCCGTCGGGCGAGCCACACCGTGTCGACGACCGGCGCAGCAACGCGCCTGCCGGTGAGTCGCTCGACGGCACGATCGAGAAAGCCCATGTCAAACCGAGCATTGTGGGCGACGAGCACGGCGTCGCCTGCGAACGAGAGAAAGCGTCGCACAGCAAGATCTGCGCCCGGGGCTGCCCGCACCTCGTCCCGGCCGATGCCCGTCAATGCCGTGATCGCGACCGGCAGTGGCCCACCCGGATTGACGAGCGTCTCGAAGGTCGCTCCCATCACGAGCTGTTCGACCTTTTGCGCGCCGATCTCGACGATGCGAGACCGCGTCGGCGAGAGCCCGGTCGTCTCGAGGTCGAAGACGACGAACGCCGCCGACTCGAGCGGTGTCGCCGCCCCTGGCGCAGCGGCGAGCCCGACCGCAGCACCACGCCAGACGAGTCGCGCGTCGCCCGTTACAACCTCGTCGAGGAGAGAGCGTGCTATCGCTGTCGGCGCCGATGAGAGCGCGAACAGCGATTGTGCAGCCTCGGAAGCGGGAATCGGCCCCCGGCTCGCCTCGACCAACTCGACGAGCCGGTCGGCAGCATCGAATGACAGTTGCATGAGAGAAATGTAGACGAACATACGTTCGTCTACAAGGGCAAAAGAGAGGGCCCGGGGGGAGCGAGCCCTCGTCTTTCGTCCTCGGAGGAGGTCGTCCCTAGTTGACGGCCTTCTTGAGCACCGAGCCGGCCGAGAACTTCGGCACGTTCGCGGCCCTGATCTGAACCTTCTCGCTCGGGTTCCGCGGATTGACGCCCATCCGTGCCGCCCGGTGCGTCACGTGGAACTTGCCGAAACCGGTGAACGTCACGTTGTCGCCGGCCTTGAGTGCGTCCTCGACGGTGCTGAGGAACGCCTCGACTGCCTCGCCTGCGTCACGCTTGGACGAGCCGGTCTTCCCGGCTACTGCTTCGATGAACTCCTGCTTGGTCACTGCCACTCCTCCTACTAGACGATCGTTGTTGGGACCGCCGGAGACCCTAACACTCCGGCGATTTTGGCTCAACTCTGCGGTTTTCCGACACGTCGAACCTGCTCGAACCGCCGCGGCACGTGCTCTGCGCGAGGTGGTCAGGCCGGGATGCGCCCGGCCAGGAGATCGCTCGCGCGGTAGAGGCTACGAAGCCGCACCCCCAGCCGAGCGAGGGCATCCGCCCCGCCTTCCTCACGGTCAACGACGCACACAGCGTTGCGGACGACGAGGCCTGCGTCCCGAATCGCGGACACGGACTCGGCGAGAGCGCCACCGGACGTGACGACATCCTCGAGGAGGCACACGACGTCCCCCTCGTCGAACGGGCCCTCGATCCGATTCGCTGTGCCGTATTCCTTCGTTTCATTGCGGATAATGATGAAGGGCAGTTCGGACGCCATAGACGCGGAAGCGGCCAGAGCAACCGCTCCGAGCGCCGGCCCGGCAAGTCTCACCGCGTCCGGCTCGGCCTCCGTCGCTCGCTCGGCGAGACGCTCACCGAGTGCCCGGAGCAGGTCGGGACGTGTCTCGAACCGGTACTTGTCGAGGTACCAGGTCGATCGCTTTCCCGACCGGAGGAGAAAGTCGCCTTCCAGAAACGCGTGCTCGACGAGAAGTCGGCCGAGGTCGTCGATCACGGTGCTACGGCTTCGGCCGCGATGGCAACCAGCCGATCGAGCTCCGGGGATCCCGCTTCGAGCGTCAAGGATGAGCCATCGACGTAGCCGATCGTGACCCTGCCCGGGCTCGGCTTCTCGCGACGTCCGATCAGCCACCACACGGCGGCGCCGATTGCAGCAAGCGAGAGAAGCCTACGCATCGCCCGTCGCCTTCTTCCTCTTTCGCGGCGGCTTCGCCACGGGCTCTGCGTCGAGTCGTCCGAGCATCGTCCGGAGGTCGTAGACGATCAGCCCGGCGATCGGGTCAGGGTTCGTCGTTGCGATCGCCGTGCGTCCCGCATCCCTGACGAGGAAGACGTGCGCGCCCTCGCAGCTGACTTCGATGCGGGACAACTCGGCGTCACGCCGCACGTCACCCGCGGCCGCAACGAGGTCCGAAGCGACGCTCGCGAGCTGCTCGCCCCGCTCGACCGCTCCGGTACTCGCGAGCACAAAGCCGGATTCACCCAGGATCGCGACATCACGGACCTGCGCGGAAAGCTCGAGAAGCTCAGCCATTGCCTCGTTCGGCGTCATCGCCGATCGAAGCTACCAGATGCACGAAGTGCGGCAACAAGAGCATGCGTGGCCCGAGCGCGATGTGAATTGCCTGCCTTCCAATCGTCCCCGAGCTCCGCGACGGTCTGCATTTCCCCCTCGGGCACGAAGACGGGGTCGTAGCCGAACCCCGCTTCGCCGCTGCGCGAGGTCGTGACGATTCCCTCCAGGACTCCCTCGACGACGATCTCCTCGCGCCCCGGGCCGAGAGCCACGATCGTGCAGACGTAGCGCGCCCTCCGGTCGGCGATCCCCGCGAGCTCTGAAAGCAGCTGTGTGACCCCGTCAGCGGCCCAACGAGCCGACTCGAGTCCCGGTCTCCCCCCGAGTCCCGCAACCTCGATCCCGGAATCCTCGCCGATCACCCAGGCGTCCTCCGGCGAGAGAGCGCGGCCGTGCTCGGCTTTCCCGCGGGCGTTTTCGGCGTAGGTCAACCCGGTCTCGGGAGGGAACATTGTCGAGTCGACGAGCTCGATCTCCCAGTCGGGAAGTGCGCGACGGAACTCGTCGAGCTTGTGACAGTTCCCCGTCGCGAGCCGCGCCTTCACACGCGAGGTGCGTCGGCGGCCGTTCGCTGCGCCAGGGCAAGCTGCTCGATGCCGCCTGCGGCGAGGTCGAGCAGCTCGTCGAGCTCGTCCCGCGTGAACGGATGTCGCTCGGCCGTTGCCTGGACCTCGACGAGCCGCCCGTCCGCCGTCATCACAACGTTCATATCGGTGTCGGCCTGCGAGTCCTCGGGGTAGTCGAGATCGAGCACCGCCCGGCCGTCGACGACCCCGACAGAGACGGCCGCGACGGACGAAGGAAGGGCCTTCGACAGGCCCATTTTGTCCAGTGCGCGATAGGCGGCAACGTATGCCCCGGTGATCGCCGCGCACCGCGTGCCGCCGTCCGCCTGCAGCACGTCGCAGTCGAGCCAGAGGGTGCGCTCGCCGAGCGCCTCGAAATCGCAGACGGCCCGGAGCGCGCGACCGATCAGCCGCTGGATCTCGACGGTTCGCCCATCCGGGCGTCCGCGTGAGACGGCACGCTGAGTCCGATCGCCCGTGGATGCGGGCAAGAGCGAATACTCGGCCGTCATCCAGCCGCGACCCTTGCCCCGGAGCCAGCGTGGGACATCCTCCTCCACCGTCGCCGTACAGAGAACGCGTGTCTTTCCCTGCGACCAGAGCACGCACCCGTGCGGCTGCTCGAGAAAGTCCGGCAGGACATCGAGCGCACGCAGCTCGTCGGGACGGCGGCCGTCATGTCTCATGCTGCAACGACCTCGAGGTCGGAGACCCTCACCTGCTCGACGTCGGCAATCGGGAGTTGCAGGAAGCGACTTCCCATCGCCTTGAACGACGCGGGATCGCCCGTGGTCAGGAACCGGTAGGCCCCCTCGCGCGTGGAGTCGTTCTCGATCGACTTCCGGGCGAGCGTCTCCGATACCTCGTGCGCCGTCTCGTCAGCGGAGAAGATCAGCGTCACGTCGCGGCCGAAGACGCGCTGGAGGATCGGGCGGATGAGCGGGTAGTGCGTGCAGCCGAGAACGACGGTGTCGACCCCGGCAGTCCTGAGCGGGCCTGCGACCTCGCGAACGGCCTCGACGGTGGCCTCGCCGAACGGGTCGTCGCCCTCGATCAGTGGTACGAGCTTCGGGCACGCAACCGGCACCACCGTGACTCCGGCGTCAAGCGTCTGGATGAGCGCTTCGTAGCGGCCGCTTGCCACCGTGGCCTCGGTCGCGAGGAGCCCGACACGACGGTTCCGGGTTGCGCGGACGGCCGCCTGCGCCTCGGGATGGATCACGCCGATCACCGGGACGGAGAGCGAGAGCTGAAGCTCGGGGAGCGCCGCTGCTGTTGCAGAGTTGCATGCGGCAACGACGAGCTTGACGCCCTGCGACTCGAGAAAGCAGCCGATCTCGGCGGCGAAGCGCCGGATCTCGGCGAGGGGCCGCGGGCCATAGGG
>JAYTJO010000197.1:0-4092 GCA_043730975.1 Thermoleophilia bacterium
CCAGGCGCAGTTCGCATACCACCAGCGCCCATCCGCCTGAACGCGATAGGCCGTGGGCACCGCAGAGAACGGGTTGGCCATCCGGATCTCCGTCGTTGCCGGGTTCAGCACGAGAGCATACTGCTCGTGCAGCCGCTGCCAGCCGCTCACAACGTCGCCCTCGGTCAGATCGCCGAAGCGTGCGACCTCGCGCGCAGTCGGCGCCCGGCCGAGCTCGACGAACAACCCATACGTCGTCGCTCTGAGGCTCAGATCCCGTTCGTCCATGCCGGGATCCTGACATATCGGTGCGACCCGACGTCACGCGCGCACACGTCGGAATGCGAGCGAGCGAACCTCTACGGCCTGTACTGCTGGTAGATCGAGCGGATCGTGTCCACGTCGATCGTGATCCAGACACCGGTGTCGAGGGGCTCGAAGAGATCCAGCTCGGTCGTCCCGTCGAGGATCCTGGTCAGCTCGGCGACCATCACCTTCGTGGGACCCCATTGCTCCGGGCTGCTCCTGACCAGAACCGTGACCTTCACGTCGTCGGCCACCAGGTAGGTGTACGCCCGCTTCGATTCGTCGACGACGTAATTGTCATTCGGCACCGGCTCGCCGGGCACGACAACGCCGTCCTCGGCGGCCGCCCTGTTCGCCGTCTCCCCCGAGAGGATGAGGGCCGGGTCGAACCGTATCTCGTAGCGGTCACCGGCGCGCGTGAGCGACCTGATCTGGCCGAACTCGACCCGTACCTTCGGCGCTGCGAGGCCAGTCGGCTCCGTGTTCGAGACGGTCACGGTCTCGGTCACTGTTGTCGTGCTCCCACAACCTGCGACGAACGCGGCGAGCACCGCAACCATGAAGGCACCACCCCAAAAAGGTGCCTTGGTCGCCGTTCTCACCGCACGAACCGCCGTGGGCATTCCTCTACTCTCCCACACCGCGCCGGGTGCGTCTACACCGTGCCGCCTCAGCGCCAGAAGCCCCTGTGCACTTCCCGCGCCTCCTCTTCGAGGTGCGGGCCGCTGACCGCGACGGTGCGGCCACCACGGGCGAACACCTCGCGGCACGAAAGCGCCAGGTCGCCCTCGTTGCTCTCCACCGTCGCATTGAGAGCGGCGCCGCTCAACGCGAAAACGACCCGTCCGATCCCCGACCAGTAGATCGCCCCTGCGCACATCGCGCACGGCTCGGTGCTCGTGTAGAGGGTGCAGTCGCGCAGCGTGGCCTCGCCGAAGCGACGGCTCGCGGCCCGCACGAGGTTCAGCTCGGCATGGTTCGTGCAGTCGCGCTCGGTGAGGACGGTGTTCTCGGCCTCGAGCACGAGATCCCCGGCCGCATCGACGAGCAACGCGCCGAAGGGATGGTTGCCGTTCTCGCGCGCGCGCCGGGCAAGCTCGATCGCCGCGAAGAGATGGTGCTCGTCAGATCGGATCATGCGCCAACGCTAGACGTGCTTCTCACGCGTATCAAGCCTCCAGTGCGGGCGGGGCGCGGGTTCCCGCGAGAAGATCCACTGTTGAAGTGCGCCACGGACGCGCGTAGAGTCACGGCGTCAACCAAGGAGGCTCCAGTGGCAGTCGCACGAATCGTCAAGGCTCCAATCGACACCGACACCTACGACAAGGTGCGGGCACATCTCGGAATCGTCGACACACCGCCCCCGGGAGGCCAGCTGCATGTCGCGGCCGTCGGCGACGACGGACAGCTGCGGATCTTCGAGGTGTGGGACTCGCGGGAGCAGGCGGAGGCCTGGGCCGAGAAGGTCGCCGCTGCTCGTGAGGAAGCCGGGCTTGGCGGAGGTCAGCCGACGATCGAGTACCTGGAAGTTCACAGCGTCCTCACGCGCTAGCCGGACGCTCGCCAGTGGGGAGGGCAACGCCCTCCCCACAGCCTCTGGAGGCTTGATGTGTAATGCGCATCAAGCCTCTAGTGCTCGTGCGCCATCTCCACGATCTGCTCCCGTGAGTACTTCCCTACGAGGTCGGGGTGGTCGGCCGCGATGTGCGCCTGGACATTCTCGACGAGCGCGTCGTCGGTCTCGCCTTCGACGTTCGTGCCGCACGGGCAATGGACAACCTTCACGAAAGCCTCCTCTTGATCGATTGACACCCGAGATTACTCCGGGAAGGGCGGCTCGACAACACGAACACGTGGCTACGGCTCGGCAACCGCCATCGTCTTCGCGGCATCCCCCTCGTTGCCACCAGCGAGCTTCTGCGCGAACCAGACCGGGATCACGGAGACGATGATCACGAAGAGAGCGACAACATTCACGATCGGCAACTCGGCCGGGCGAGAGAGCGTGGCGAAGATCCAGATCGGGAGCGTCTGCTGCGCACCTGAGGTGAAGATCGTGACGACGACCTCGTCGAAGGAGAGCGCAAAGGCGAGCAATCCGCCGGCGAGGAGGGCCGTTCGCATCTGCGGAAGCATGACGTAGCGGAACGTCTGCCAGGAGTCGGCTCCGAGGTCGGCCGAGGCCTCATCGAGCGAGCCAGCCGTCCGACGCATGCGCGCGATCACGTTGTTGTAGACGACGACGACGCAGAACGTCGCGTGACCGATGATGATCGTCGCGAGGCCAAAGGAGAAGCCGAGCGGCCCGAGCACGTCGATGATCGTCGCCTGAAGCGCGAGGCCCGTGACGATGCCGGGGAGCGCAATCGGGAGAATCACCGCAAACGTGATCACCTCACGCCCGAAGAAGCTATAGCGGGCGACCGCCATCGAGGCGAGCGTCCCGAGCACGAGCGCGATGGCGGTCGCACCGAGGCCGGCGAGCACGGAGAGCATCAGCGCCTCGCGCACCGCCTCGTCGTGGAACGCAACCGAGAACCACTTCGTGCTGTAATTCTCGATCGGCCACTTCTGCGTCACGTTCTCGTTGAACGCGTACAACCCGACGATCGCGAGCGGCACGTAGATGAACACGAGCGTGGCGGCAGTACCGAGTCGGAGCAGCAGGCGGGTGACGCGCGACTCGGTCATCAGAGGGAGTCGAACGCCTTGAGGCGGCGCGCCACGAGGAGGTAGCCGACGACGATCACGATGGGAACGAACGAGTACGCCGCGGCCGTCGGGAGCGCCTGGCTCCGGATGTTGTAGATCACCGTTCCGATGAATTGCTCACTCGTGATCAGACCCGGAGCGATGTAGTCGCCGAGCGTGAGCGAGAACGTGAAGATCGAGCCTGCGACGACGGCGGGGAACGCGAGCGGGAGGATCACCTTGCGGAAGGTCACAAACGAGCGCCCCCCGAGATCTGCCGACGCCTCGAGCAGCGACTGCGGAATCCGCTCGAGACCCGCGTAGATCGGGAGGATCATGAACGGCAACCAGAGGTACGTGAAGACGAGCCAGAGCCCGACGGTGGAATATCCGTCGAAGCTCATTCCGATCGGCTCGAGAACCCAGTTGATCACGCCGCCGTCCGAAAGAATCGTGCGCCACGCGTACGCCTTGACGAGGTAGTTGGCCCACAGCGGCATCAGGACTGCGATCACGAGCAGGTTGCGCGTTCGCGGCGAGGCGATCCTCGCCATGTAGTACGCGATCGGGAAGGCGAGGACGATGTCGGCCACCGTTACGAGGACAGCCATCTTGATGGTGCGCCAGGCAACGTCCCGGAAGACGGGCTGCTCGAAGATCCGCTGGAAGTTCTCCAACGTGAAGGTGTGCACGATCTCACCGGTGAACGAGTTCGTGTCCCAGAACGCGGAGAGCAGGAGCACGAACAGCGAGCCGAAGTAGACCACGAGTAGCCAGCTGAAGGGCAGCGCAAGCAGCGCCGCGAGCCGGAGACGCGGGTGACGGAAGAAGAACGTCGAAAGCCTCCGCCCCGGGGATCCCCGGGGCGGAGGCTCGACATGTGCGACCGAGCTCAGCGGTTACCCCCTGATCTCGGTCCAGGCGGCCTTCCAATCCTCCTGTGTCTTACAGGTGGTGCTGTCGTCGTCGTCCCCGCAGTCCTCGACCGGCGTCGTCCAGTAGTAGACATCCTTCCACCAGTCCTCGTCGTCTGCGTGGTACTCCGAGCAGTGGTTCTGGTTCTTCGTGAGCTCGCAGGCCTTCAGGTTGACCGGCGCCTCGCCGAAGCCCTCAGAT
>JAYTJO010000198.1:0-2703 GCA_043730975.1 Thermoleophilia bacterium
CTCGGGCTCTACGAGGTTGAGTCTTCCTGGTCGGCAGACGAGGAGGCCGCAGCCCCGATCTATCGCGACCCGGGCTATGTCGGCCATCCGACGATGACGTGGAATCCCGGTCTCGAGCGCTTCCTCCTTGCGCTCGGAAGTGATTCGACGCCCCACAACTGGGACGTCCCGGCCGAGATCGCACGCACGACCTGGCATCAGCGGCGCGAGCTGAAGATCCTCGAGGCGCCCACCCCATGGGGGCCCTGGAGCCTGCTCCACTTCGACGACAACTGGGAGGGGGAGCACGTCGCCTATCTCCCACAGATCCCACCCAACTGGCTCTCGAGTGACGGACTGAGCGGGACCTTGCTCTTTTCCGGGGACTACAAGTTCGGGTTTCTTCCGCGCTCGGCCGGGGAGAGCTTCTACGGCTTCATGACACGCCCGTTTCGACTCTTCCTCGATCCGTGACCCGACTCTGCCACCGATCCGACAACCGGAGGCTCGCTTGAACATCGTCGTCTGGAATGAGTACCGACACGAACGCAAGGAGGGGGTCCCGGCCGAGCTCTATCCGGATGGGATCCACGGAGCGATAGCGGGAAGCCTTCGCTCGGCACTGGGAGGGACTGCCCGTGTCCAGACCGCGACGCTTGACGAGCCCGAGCACGGGCTCTCGGACGCCGTCCTCCATGACACTGACGTCCTCGTCTGGTGGGGCCACATTGCCCACGATGAGGTTTCCGACGAGATCGCGCGGAGAGTGCAGCAGCGTGTACTCGAGGGGATGGGCCTCGTCGTCCTTCACTCGGCGCACTACTCGAAACCCTTCCGGCTCCTGATGGGCACATCCTGCGGTTTGCGCTGGCGCGAAGAGGACGATCGCGAGCTCATCTGGGTCGTCGATCCGAGCCATGAGATCGCCGCCGGCATCCCAGCGGTGATTCCGCTCGAGAGCAACGAGATGTACGGCGAGTTCTTCGAGATCCCCGCTCCGGACGAGCTCGTCTTCATCAGCTCGTTCACGGGTGGTGAGGTCTTCAGGAGCGGCTGCTGCTTCCGGCGCGGCAAGGGCAAGGTCTTCTACTTCAGCCCCGGTCATGAGACCTATCCGATCTACCACGACCCGACGATCCAACGGGTGATCGCGAATGCGGTCGGCTGGGCCCGGGCCGACGAGCCGTCGAGCGTCACGCTCGGGATCCAGAAGTCCGAGAAGGGGTGGTTCGAGCGATGAGAGCGTTTCGCGTCGCCGTCGCCGGGCTGGGCCTGATCTCGACCGAGTGGCTCCGATCACTCGCGGCACGCGACGACGTCGAGGTCGTCGCTCTTGTCGATCCCAACACCGCAGGGGCCGAGGCGCAACGTACGGCTTTCGGGCTCACCTGCCCGGTGCTGGCCGATCTGGCCACGGCGATACCACGCGAACGAGTCGATCTCGTCGTCAACCTCACCCCGCCGGCGCTCCACCGCGCAGTTGCAGAGACCGCGCTTGCGGGCGGGTGTGACGTGATCGTGGAGAAGCCGCTGGCCGGCGAACTGACCGACGCGGTCGCCCTCGTTCTGGCAGCTCGCGCCACAGAGCGAACAGTCGCGGTGATGCAGAACCGACGCTATCACCCCGCGGTTCGCCTGATGCGCGACGCGGTCGCCTCGGGGCGGATCGGAACGCTGGTCGACGTCTCGGTCGACATGTTCCTCTGGCATCGCTATCCCAACACCTTCCTGACGGAGATCGACAGTCCCCTCCTGCGAGACATGGCTATCCATCAGTTCGATGCGGCGCGCGCGATCAGTGGCGCCGACGCCCTGACGGTGCAGGCACTCGAGTGGAGCTCGCCGACCTCCTGGATGTCGGGAGCGGCAGGCGCGACGGCTGCATTCGAGCTCTCCAACGGTTCCGTCTTCTCGTATCGCGGCTCGTGGGTCGCCGAAGGAGCCTCTACCTCCTACGACGGAGCATGGCGCGTCGGCGGAACGCAGGGCACGTTCATCTGGGATGGTGCCGAGCACCTCCGCCTCGAAACGGTAGAGCGGCCCGACGGGCCGTACGAACCCGGGGTCACGCACCCGGTGGACGAGCCTGTCGCCCAAGGCGACATGACCGGCCACGCGAAGGGTCTCGCGGCGATCTTCGACGCTCTTCAGGCGGGCCGCACCCCGGAGACGGTCGCCCATGACAACCTTCTGAGCCTCGCAATGGTCGAGGCGGCAGTGCGGAGCTCGAGCGAGCGCCGCACAATCAAGATCGGCGACGTCCTTGCCGAAGCAGGTTGGGAATTCGCGTTGCACGAACCGACGAGCGAGGCGATTGCGTAGGTCAGTGCAACTTGCGAAACCAGCCGTAGGTCAGCCGCAACGGCGCGCACGAGCGAGGACACGAACGCCAGCGAGAGCTCGGCTGAAAGATCGGGAGCTCCCTCCATCCTCCTGGAATCGAGCGCCCGAGACGGGCGCAGCGGGTGTTATCGGTCAAGGAGCCTGCCCTCCATCCCGGCCGATCACACCCGCTGCGCCCCTATCTCCGCGGGCGAGACGACTGAAACGGGTCGGTGCGCGCGGTCCCGCTCGTGCGCGATCTGGCGGCTCGCAAAGTCCTCTACACGGATCGAGCTGAGGGTACGGTGAGCGTACCGGCCTGTCTCCGCAGGGTGCAGTTCGTTGCAGTTTGCTGCGGTATCAAAAGCGGCTACTTGCGGGCAGATTCAGTTCGTTGCCGTT
>JAYTJO010000199.1:0-5745 GCA_043730975.1 Thermoleophilia bacterium
GCCGACGGTCACCCGGACATCCTTTGCGCCGGCGCGCGCAAAGAGCTCCGCCGCGGCGGTCGTGTACGGCCCCACGGTCGACGAGCCGTCGGCAGTCACGGAGCCCTTGAGCTTGTTGAGCGGCGGCGGCGCCGTCGCTGCAAATGCGACGGAGGCGAGAACGCCGACCGCTGCGATGGCCCCGACGGCGGCGACTGCGCTCCTGCGCCGTCCAGTGAAGAGTCTCATGTAGTCCCCATCTCCCTTGCGATCGATTTACCGAATAACGGTGTTCATGGTGCGGCAGATCACGCTTGCGGTGGGGTACCGGCTCGTGTCAAAGCGGTTGCCATCTGGTGAAATCGGGTAAGGATTCTGCATGGAGCGCGAATTCCGAGATCGGCTCCCGGGAACTACCACTTCTGACGGAACTTGCCGCGCAGGAAGATCGCGATCGCGTTCATGCCGAGCACGATTGCGAGTAGGACGATGATCGCCGCGGCGGCGAGTTGCTGGAACCCATCGTCAGGCAACTTCACCCAGGTGTAGATCTGCACGGGAAGGGCGGTAAAGGGGCCGAGGATCGTCGGATCGAACGCGACGTAGGTCAATGCCCCGATGAGGAGAAGCGGCGCCGTCTCGCCGACCGCGCGCGAGAGCGCGAGGATCGAGCCCGTTGCGATGCCGGGAATCGAGGCCGGCAGGACCTGCTTCGAGATCACCTGCCACTTCGTCGCGCCGAGGGCATAACCCCCCTGCCGGATCGAGTCGGGAACGGCGCGCAGCGCCTCCCTAGAGGCAATGATCACGGTCGGCAAGACGACGAGCGTAAGAATCAACGCAGCGGCGAGAAGCACGCGTCCAACTCCGATCCCACGCACGATGAATGCAAGACCGAGGATGCCGTAGACGATCGCGGGAACGGCAGCGAGGTTCTGGATGTTGACCTCGAGGAAGCGGTTGTACCACCGCTCCTTCTTCGCGTACTCCTCCATGTAGATCGCGGTACCGACGCCAATCGGGACGGAGAAGAGGAGGACGAGAACGGCGATGTACAACGTCGCGAGGATCGCGGGACGCGCACCTGCCTCCTCGGGAAGCGATGACGGCGGGTTCGTGAACAGCTTCGAGTCGAGTGCAGGGATCCCGTCGATGAACGTCGAGATGAGAAGCCAGATCAGCACGCCCATGGAAACGGCGAGCGAGAAGATCATCAGCGCCTGAAACACCCGGGCTCGCACCTTGCGCGCGTTCATCAGTCGTAGACCTCGCGGTACTTGCGGACGAGCCTGATCGAGATGACGTTCATCACGAGGGTCATCACGAAGAGCGTCAGTCCGACAGCGAAGATCGTCTTGTACTCGGTCGATCCTGTCGGAAGGTCACCGTTTCCGGTTGCGCCGATGAACGCAGTCAGCGTCGAGACCCCCTCGAGCGGATTGAATGTGAGCTTGGCCTGCTGACCAACGGCGATGAGGACGATCATCGTCTCGCCGACAGCCCGGGAGATGCCGAGCACGAACGAGGCGATGATCCCCGACATCGCAGCCGGGACGATGACACGGGTCGAGACCTGGAGCTTGTCGGCACCGAGGCCATATGCGCCGTCCCGCAGCCCTTGTGGGACAGCAGCCATTGCGTCCTCGGAGAGCGACGCGATCGTTGGGATGAGCATCACGCCCATCACGAGACCACCTGCGAGGACGTTGAAGATCTCGACCTGGAGCCCCATCGTGCGGAGCAACGGGGTCACCGCTGTGAGGGCGAAGTAGCCGTAGACGACCGTTGGGATGCCCGCCAGGATCTCGAGCATCGGCTTCAGCACGACCTGTCGCTTGGGTGAGGCGTACTCGCTGAGATAGATGGCCGAGCCGAGCCCGAACGGGATCGCGACGAGAAGCGCCCAGAACGTCACCGAGAACGTTCCTACGACCAGTGGAACGACCCCGAAGCTAGCCGGCTCGAACAGCGGCGCCCAGGTCGTCCCCGTGAAGAAGTCGACCGGGCTCACCTCCGCGAAGAACTCGAGAGCCGGAACGAGAAGCGAGAGGACGATCCCGAGAGTGGTCACGATCGAGACGAGCGCGCACAGCCCGAGCAGGACCTGGATGACCTTCTCCCCGTAGTGCTTACGGCTCGAGCGAAGCGAGGTCGGTGCCGCGCCCGCAGCTGCTGCGAGGGATTGCGCCGACATCAGCTCGTCGCCTCGTCCACGGCGGTCGCAAAGTCATCCTTCGCCTGCGCGAGCTGCTCGTCGTTCAGCGGGACGAACCCGACTTTCTCGGCAATCGCTGTCTCGTTCTCGAGGACGTACCCGATGAAGTCCTCGACCGCCGGCAGCGCGAACGACGTCTTCTCGACGTACACGTAGAGCGGGCGCGAAAGGGGCTTGTACGTGCCATCCTGCGCCGTCTCGACACTCGGTGCGACGCACCCGGCACCGCCGTCGATCTCGACGGCGTTCAGCGCGTCCTCGTTCTGCTCGTAGTAGGAGAACCCGAGGTACCCGAGGCCACCCTTCTCCCCGCTGACGCCCTGCACGATCACGTTGTCGTCCTCGCTCGCGGCGTAGTCGGTTCGGCTCGCGCCTTCCTTGCCGTTGATCTCATCCGTGAAGTAGTCGAACGTGCCCGAATCCGTTCCAGGCCCGAAGAGCTTCAGTGCCACGTCGGGGAAGCCGTCGCGCACCTGATCCCAGTTGCCGACCTTCGATCCGGGCTTCCAGATCGCGTTGAGCTCGCCGACGGTGAGGCACGTGGCCCAGTCGTTCTCCTGATTGACGACGACGGTCAGGGCGTCGTTCGCGATCTGGAACTCGACGTACTCGACGTCGTTCTCCTTGCAGATGGCCTGCTCTTCCTCCTTGATCGGGCGCGACGCATTGCTGATGTCGGTCTCGCCACGACAGAATCGCTCGAACCCACCACCCGTACCCGACACGCCGACCGTGATCCTCGTGTCGGGGCTCTCCTTCTGGAAGTCCTCGGCGGCAGCGGTCATGTAGGGGCCAACCGTGCTCGAGCCGTCGGCACTGATCGTGCCGCCACCGTCGCTGCCCGAACCGCCTCCGCAACCCGCGGCGGTGAGTGCCACGGCCAAAGTGAGAACGGCCGCCAGTTTCCTGGCGGCGGCGTACGCGCTCAATGTGACGCGTCCGTGAACTCGTGAAACTCGCCGGTGACGAGGAATGCAGTCTGTTCGCCGATGTCGACCGCGTTATCGCCAACGCGCTCGAGACATCGCGAGACAACGATCATTCGCATGCCCCACTCCTGTGTGCCGGGCTCGTGCGCGAGCGCCAGAACCCGATCGGCGACCCGCCGGTTGGTGCGGTCGACGAGCTCGTCCAGCTCGACGAGGTCGCGGGCTCGCACAACGTCGCGAGCGGCGAACGAGTCAAGCGCAACCCGCACCATTGCCTCGCACCGCTCGCCCATCTCGGTCAAGCCCTCCACCAGATCGTGCTTCGTTTCGAGATCGCTCGCGAGCTTGGTCAGCTTGGCGACGGTGACGCACTGGTCCCCGATCCTCTCGAGGTGAATCGAGTTGTGGAGAACGGCGAGTACGAGCCGGAGATCGGTTGCGACAGGAGCCTGATGAGCAAGCGTCTCTTCAACCATGCGCTCGATCCTGTGGTAGCGCGAATCGATCTCGTCGTCGAACGCGATCACCTCGTCGCACAGCTCCGTGTCCTGGCTCTCGACGACGCTGACGGCCCCTCGCAGGGCCCGCAGGACGACCGCGCCCTGCTCCTGGAGCGTCGCTTCGAGAGCATCGAGGCCTTGCTGAAACTCGATGCGTGCCATTAGTGCGCTGTCCGGGGGATAGGGCACTGCTCGGCCGGCTGCAAACGCTTCGCATCGCTTCGTCCTCGGTCGCACCCGTACAACCAGATATGGGAGCTCCCTGCGTCCTCGCGCTGCTCGGTTTTCGCTCGCCCGAACAGTGCCCTATCCCCCGGACAGCGCACTACCCGAACCGCCCCGTGACGTAGTCCTCCGTCCGCTTGTCTGACGGGTTCGTGAAGATCTTCGTCGTCTGATCGTGTTCGACGAGAATGCCATGCCGGCCGCTGCCGTCCTCGCGCAGCTCCACGCTGAAGAAGGCGGTCATGTCGGCGACGCGCGCGGCCTGCTGCATGTTGTGAGTGACGATGACGATCGTGTAGTCATTCTTGAGCTCGTGGATGAGATCCTCGATCCGGGACGTGGAGATGGGATCCAGCGCGGATGCCGGCTCATCCATCAGGATCACGTCCGGTTCGACGGCGATCGCGCGCGCGATACAGAGGCGCTGCTGCTGGCCGCCCGAGAGACCGAGCGCATTGTCCTTCAGGCGATCCTTGGCCTCGTCCCAGAGCGCGGCGGAGCGAAGCGCTCGCTCGACGCGTTCATCCAGGTTGTCCTTCATCCCGAGCACCTTGGGCCCGAACGCGACGTTCTCGAAGATCGACTTCGGGAACGGGTTCGGCTTCTGGAACACCATCCCGATCAGTCGGCGTACCTCAACCGGGTCGACGTCCGATCCGTACAGGTCCATGTCGTGGTAGCGCACGCTGCCCTCGACCCGGGCGCCCGGAACGAGATCGTTCATTCGGTTGAAGCACCGGATGAACGTGCTCTTGCCGCAGCCGGACGGCCCGATGAATGCCGTGACGAAGTTCTTGCGGATCTCCAGGTCAACGTCCTTGAGCGCGACGTTGCCGCTGTAACTGACGCTCAGCTTCCTCACGTCGAAGACGACGCTTGCACCGCGCCCGTCGGCGTTGTCGGTGGAGCCGAGCCCCCCGAGCTTGCTGTTATCGATGTGTGGTGTCGTCACGCTCGTCAACCCGCGCCGAGTGTCGCGGTTCGTTGAATCGTGATGGGCCGACGAGTGGTGACCGGGTGGTGAAAAACCGGTAAACGGTCGTCCTGGTTAGAACACGCAGCGAATCTCGAGCCCTGCTCCCTTGCCACCCGACGCCTCGACGATGCCGCCCGCCTGCCCGACGATGTGCTTGACGATCGAGAGACCGAGCCCGGTCCCGCGGGAGGCACGCGCGTGATCGGCACGGTAGAAGCGTTCGAACAGACGCGAGAGCTCCTCCTCGTTGACGCCGACGCCATCGTCTGTGCCGCGGAGTACGACGCTGTTGCCCTCGCGTTCGATCGCGAGTGTGAACGATGCACCCGGCCCCGCGTACCGGATTGCGTTCTCGGCCAGATTCTGGCCGATGACCCGCAGCATCCTGGGTCGCATCGCGAGCTCGATGCCAACATCGCCCTCGACGGAAAGGTTCACGCCAGCCCGAGACGACCGTTCCTCTAGCTCGGCAACGGCGGCGTCGAGCTCCGGGCGGACAGGTACGGGACCGAGCGAGACGACCCTGCCGCCCGATTCGAGCTCCGAGAGGAAGAGCACCTCGTTGATCAGCTCGCTGGCCGACTCGACCTCGCTCCGCGCCCGCTCGACGAGCGCGTGGATGTCTTCACCCGGGAGCGTGGCCATCTCGAGCAGCGAGAGCAGCCTGGCGAGCGGAGTGCGCAGCTCGTGCGAGACGGCCGCTGTGAATCCGGTGCGCAGCTCCTCGTACGCGGTCATGTCCCCGACCTGGCTCAGGTAGACGATGCGCTCCCTGCGGGCACCGATCTCGTAGGGAACGATCAACGGCACGATCCCGAGATCGCCGGAAAGCAGGCCCCCGGGTACGCGCTGCCCTTCGTCGATCCCCTCGATGGACTGACGGGCACGCCTGCTTGCGAGCAGGACGACGTCGGCGTCATC
>JAYTJO010000200.1:0-1586 GCA_043730975.1 Thermoleophilia bacterium
GCACCGGGAATCCCGGCATTGGATGCGGGCGGCGGGTCGTAGGCGTAATGGCCGCCGCGCGCGGCCCCTCGCACCTCCCACGAGGCAGACCCCGTCGGCACGAACCCGAGGGTCTCCTCGAGCAAGCGGCGACTCGTCTCGGGGTCGGCCGAGAACGCACGGACGCTGTCGAAGCCCTGGAGGGCGACATCCGCCGGAACATCGGGATGGCGTGCAACGAGCGGGGCATCGGTCGTCGAGACCACGGCGAGTTCGAGCCCGAGGCCTTCCGGATCGTCGAACCCGAGCCGCCCCTCGGCGCGCCGGGTCGAAATTCCCTCCGCGGCGAGCCGTGCTTCCCAGAAGTCGAGCGCCCCATTGGACGCGACCCGGAAGGTGATCGTGTGCACCATGCCGGCACCGGCGCGGCCACGTCGCGCGCCCGGGTACTCGAAGAACGTGATGTCGGCGCCGGGGCTGCCGTCCTCGTCCGCGTAGAAGAGGTGGTACACCGTCGGGTCGTCCTGGTTCACGGTCTTCTTGACCATCCGCAGGCCGAGCACCCGCGTGTAGAAGTCGACGTTGCCCGGCGCGTCGCCGGTGATGCAGGTCACGTGGTGGATTCCTTCAAAGCGCATTGCGATCTCCTAGTGCGGTGTCTCGCAACCTTAGACCCGAAATGATTGTTGCGAGACACCGCACTACCGTGTTGATTCAGTAGTGCGGCGTCTCATGACGACGCTGTTTCCTGTCAAACGTTATGAGACGCCGCACTAGGCGCCGTGAGGGTAGACGGTCGCTGTCGATTCAGGGATACTTGCGGGAACAAGGTAAATAATTGCACATACAAGTATCCTCTGTCAACTCCTCTCTCTCGCCTGCCGAGCTCGCCGCCTGGCGGGGCTTCCTGCGGACCCACGCGGCACTCGTTCGTGACCTCGATGCCGAGCTCCACGCTCGCCATGACCTCTCCCTGCACGAGTACGAGGTCTTGCTGACGCTTGCCGACGCATCGGACGGGCGGATGCGGATGTCGGAGCTCGCGACCGCCGTCGTGTTGAGCCAGAGCGGGCTGACGCGCCTCGTCGACCGTCTCGTCCGCGACGGCTCGGTCGCTCGAATCCGTTGCGAAGGCGACCGGCGCGGCCTCAACGCAGAGCTCACCGATGTCGGGAAGCGCCGCTACCTCGAGGCGCGCGTCACGCACCTCGCGGGCGTGCGCAGCAGGTTTCTCGACCATTTCGACGGGGCTGAGCTGCGGAGCCTCAGCGGCTTCTGGGAACGCGTCTCTCCCGGCGCGACCTCGGAGTGAATAGGCTCCCCGCGTGAAGATCGGCATCGTAGTGCCGTTCTCGTGGTCCTTCTGGGGCGCGGTCGTCGAGCACGGCGAGCTCCAGGCTGAGGCGCTCGAGGCGCGTGGTCACGAGGTACGCCTCGTGATGGGGAACGACCCGCCGGGTCAGTTCACGCGTGCTCTGCACCCGAGGGTTGGACGCCATGGCGACCCACCGGCCAACGTGATTCCGATCGGGCGCTCGGTGATCGTGCCCGCGAACGGCTCGCTGCCGAACGTCATTCTCAGCCCGCGCGCAGTCTTCCGGATCCGG
>JAYTJO010000201.1:0-1864 GCA_043730975.1 Thermoleophilia bacterium
GGGCCGGCGATCTGACCGACGATCGTTGCGTCGACTCCGAAGTGCGAAAGCGTCTGGACGAGCTGTTCGGCCGTCTTCGCGCTCGCGACGCCGTTGTCGCCCTTCACCGCCGGTGACGGCTTGAGGAGTGACCTGTCGGGCAGGCGATACTCGGCGCCCTTGCCGGCGCTATCGAACTCGATCTCCTCGTAGACATCGCCAGCCGTGACTGCATCCGGAGCGTTCTCCTCCGAGTGCATCACGAGCTTCGGGGACTCCGCGGAGGTGGCAACGGGCGCGATCACGTCGGGGTAGCTCGTTGCCGCATCGACGAGCGGCTGCCGCCGCTCGACCTCCAAGTCGTCGTCCAGGTCGCCGGAGCCGCCGAAGTCGGGCATCTCGAGGCCGTCGAACGTGCGCCGCGCAGCTCCCCCCGCTCGCCGCATCGCGCTGCCGGAGGTGCGAAGCACCGCTCCAGCCGAGCCGCCAGTGAAGAGCAGCGTGCCGGCGATGACGAGGGCGATCCCAATGATGAGCGCGCCCGACTCGCCGACAAAGTTCGCAAGGCCGCCGGCGAGGCCGTTCCCGATCGCCCCGCCCTGGTCGCGCCCGAGCGCGAGCATGAGGCCGAAGGCACCGATCACGAGACCGGTGCGGAACGGCTTCAGGTCGACGATCTTGCTGCGCACGAGCATGAGCCCGCCGAGGCCGAGAAGGACGAGCGGAATAACGTACGACGCCGCCCCAAAGACACTGTGCAACCCATCGCCGGTCTTCTCCCCCACGGCGCCGCCGTCCCACCCGAACCACATGAGCGTGGCGAGGAAGGCACCGACCGCGACCATCCCGAGCCCCCACAGTTCGGGGTGGTGATGCGATCGGGTCTTTGCTGCCCGCTTGGGCGCACGAGCCGGAGCCCGAGGCTTGGCCGCCGGACGCGGTCTTGCAGCCGCGCGCGGCTTGCTTGTGGCGCGGCGGGCGGGTTTCTTGCGGGTACGAAGCATTGGGCTTGCAGCTTCTGCGGCCGTGTCCCGTATCCTCCGCGCGGGGCGATCGCTCGCTACGCGAGCTCGATGTCGGTCTGGGCGAAGTCGTTCCCGAGACAGAGCAACGGTTCTCGGGCGATCCTCGCTGTCGCGTAGGTCATGCAGTCGCCGAAGTTGAGCCCCGCAGGGTGTCGGCCCTTGCCGAACCGGAGAAACGCACTACCCGCCTCACGCCAGTGCTGCTCGTCGAAGGCCAGAACCTCGACCTCGTTGTCGCGGACGTAGTCCAGCAGCTGCGAGCGGCCGTGCTGCCCTAGACGCCCGACGAGAACCATCTCCGTTTCTATGAGCGTCGGCGCCCCCAACGCAGTCGACTCTGATGCGTCGACGCGTTGTGCGAGCATTCGATGCCCCTGTTCGCGGAGCAGGATGCCGATCATGGCAGAGGAATCGAGAATCAATAGCCCTCCGGCCCGAGCCCGAGGATCTCCTCGCGCTCTGCCTTGGTCATCGGAGGCCGATCGAGCTCATCCGACGGAATGTACGGCCAGACCTCCTCCTCGAGGTACTGGAGGAGCGGCTTCCTCCGCGTACGACGAGCAAGGCGCTCTGTTCGTTCCGCGAGCGCCACGCGTACGGCCCGGGTCTTCGACTCGCCCGTCAGCGCCGCCAGTTCGGTCGCGAGACGCTCGGTCTCCGGATCCTTGATGTTCAGTGCCATTGTAGAATTATACCACAAATGGTGGAAAGGATCAAGCGGCGCGAGCCCGCGCCTGCTCGATGATCAGCTCCGCGTCGGCCCGATTGCCGAATCCCCGCGTCTCGGTCTTGCCCTCCTCGAGATCCTTGTAGACCTGGAAGAAGTGCTCGATCTCGTCGCGGAACTCGGGCGGGATGTC
>JAYTJO010000202.1:0-2286 GCA_043730975.1 Thermoleophilia bacterium
GTCGGGCTCGATGTGGCGTTCCTCGACGAAAATGGCGTGATCGTGCGCCTCGTTCGAGGGCTCCGCCCGGGCAGGTTCGCGGGCGCGCGTCGGGCCCGGTCGGTCATCGAGATGCGCGTCGGCGCCCTCACGGACGTCGCCGTTGGCGACGTGATTCGGATCGAAGGCACCGGGCCGTAGCGCTCTCTGGCGCTGTCACTCCTCGAGGTGTCGCTGCATGGCGTCGAGCAGTGCGTCGCGCTCGTTTGGAACGAAGATGAAGTTGTTGATGTAGCCGGCGGCCTTCTCAAGACGTGCGGGGGTCGAGTCGACCGGCTGCAGTCGAGCGACCTCTCCGGCCTCGAAGCGCTCGATCCGACCCTCGGACAGGTAGCAGCATTGGTAGCCCCGCGACACGATGCGCTCGATGATCAGCTCGGAGCGGCCTGCATGGTGGCGCTCTTCGATCTCAATGATCAGCGTCGGACGCTCTCGCTCGATGGTGACCCAGGCCCCCTCAAGCGTCGCTTCCTCATGTCCCTCCACGTCGATCTTGATCGCGTTGACGCCGCGCAGCTCCAAGCTGTCGAGTCGCGCCATTGTCACGTGACGGATCACCTGTTCGAAGCCATCGTTGGCATTCGCGTCGAGAGACGCGCGGCTCGTCAGGTGCTCACCACGGTGGAGCGGCACCGCGAAGCGGGCGATGCCTGCGCAGTCCGACAACGCGACATCGTGCACCGTGACGTTCGGCGGCGCCACGGCTCGGAGTGCCGCCGCGAGTTCGGCGTAGGGCTCGAACGCATGCACTCGTTTGAATACCCGCGAGGCCGGCCCCGTCCAACTTCCCAGGTTGGCTCCCACGTCAAGGAAGCACCCGGTGCCCGCCAGGAGCGGCAAGAGCGCGACTTCGGGATCGCTGACGGAGCCCTCGAGCACCAGGCGGACATGTCGCGCGAGTCGCACCGACTGAGGAACGATCGCCTTGACAAGCGACGAAGGGATGATTGCCTTGGCGGCCTTCGTGAGGTCCTTCAGCATGCGTCGCGCCTCTGTCGTCGATCGTCTGTCGGTATCGGGCAAAGCCGCGGACGTCGGTCGTCGCCGGTCTGCCTGGCGCCGATCGTATGACGCTCAGCGTTCTCGTCGGCCCAGTCGTTTCGCGCGCTTGTTGGTTCTGGCACGTTCGATTCCCCGACGGCGCATCGGTGGGTCACCGCCGCGCTCCAAGGGCGCCCCGGATCGGTGAATCTCGCTCGTAGCGAAGTCCGCTTGCGCGGCAGGGGGGTGAATCTGGCGCCCTCACGACGTGTACGTGTGCCATCACGGCCCGTCACGAAACGACCTGCAAGGAGGCCACCGTGTCCACCCTCGCCGCACCTCCCCCGGAGCGAACACTCCAGAGCCACAACAGCCCTTCGATCATGCTCGTCCAAGACGTACCCATCACGACGGATCTCCTCGCCGAGAGCCTTGAGTTCGACCGCTTCGTCGTGTCGCGCGTGCCAACCGCGGAGGAGGCCCAGCGGGAGATGCACGAGCGCCCGCCTGAGCTTGCCGTGATCGACATGGCGCTGAGCGGTATGACGGGCCTCGACCTGATCCAAGCGATCCGTGAGTCGGGTCGGGACGCGGCCTGGGACGCGCACCTTCCCGTCATGGCACTTTGCAGGGGAGAGGATGACCAGATGCCCATTCGGGCGATCGAGCGCGGCGCGGACGATGCCATGCGGGTGCCGTTTCACTACCCCGAGCTTGTTGCCCGGCTGTCGGCGCTCCTGGCGCGCTCCCGCGGTACGAGTCGCTCGTCACTTCTGCGCGCCGGGCCGCTCGAGGTCGACCGACTGGCCATGCGCGCTCGACTGAACGGCCAACCCCTCGCGCTGTCGGCCAAGGAGTTCGGGCTGCTCGTCGCGCTCGCTCGCGATCCTCGCCGGGTCATCACCAAAGACGAGCTCCTCCGCCACGTTTGGGGGTACAGGTCCGCGGTGCGGACCCGCACGGTCGACACTCACGCGAGCCGTCTGCGCCGCAAACTTGCCGAGATCGACCCGGGCCTTCGGCTGGTCACGAACGTCTGGGGCATCGGCTACCGACTGCTCTCGCTCGATGACTAAGCCACCGAAACGATCTCGCCGCCTGTTCGCGGTGGCCGGCGGGCTGGCGGTGCTTGCCGTCGGTGTCACCCTGGCCGCTGGCCCAGGGTCCACGGGCCAGAGCGCGCTCATCGCGCGCGGACCGCTGCCGGCAGGACTCGTGATCGACGGTCGCGTCGTCGCGGAACGCTTTTCGACGGTGAGGATTCCA
>JAYTJO010000203.1:0-2329 GCA_043730975.1 Thermoleophilia bacterium
GGATGCTCGTCGACAAGAACGTCGATCTTGTCGTCTACAACGACGTAGGGCGGGACGATATCGGCTTCGACGCTGTCGACAACGAGGTCACGCTCGTGACAGTAGACGGGGACCGGCATGTGCCGCAGGCCCCGAAGGTTGCGATTGCAGCCGCGGTGCTCGACGAGGTGGAGCGACTGCTCGAGGGACGTCGATGACAGACCGGGCGGCGCTCGAACCCCTGAGAGCACATGCCGCTGCCGATCTTGCGGAACGGGTGGTCGCAAGTCTCGCGACCGTCGTCCACGCTCCGATCGGGACGCTGCGACTGCCGCTTCTCTGCCTTCTCGCCGAGGGCCACGTGCTCGTCGAGGATGTGCCGGGGGTCGGGAAGACGGTCCTTGCGAAGACGCTGGCTCGCACTCTCGATCTCCGGTTCTCGCGCCTCCAGTTCACACCCGACCTGCTCCCCTCTGACGTCACGGGAGTCAACGTCTACGACCAGCAGGAGGGTCGGTTCCGGTTCCGTCCGGGTCCCGTCTTCGCAAACGTCCTGCTTGTCGACGAGATCAACCGCGCATCCCCGAAGACGCAGTCGGCACTTCTCGAGGGGATGCAGGAGACGCAGGTCACCGTTGACGGCGAGACGTATCCGCTGGAGCGACCGTTCCTGACGATCGCCACGCAGAACCCGGTCGAGTACGAGGGGACGTATCCGCTGCCGGAGGCCCAGCTCGATCGCTTTGCGGTGCGGATGGCGATCGGCTACCCGCCGCTCACCGAGGAGGCGCGCATGCTCTCCGAGCAGACGGGAGAGCCGCCGCTTGACCGCGTCGTTCCGGTCGCCGGCCGGAAGGAGATCGAGGACGCGATTCTGGCGGCACGCGACGTCTTCGTAGAGGAGAGCGTGACGAGGTACGTCGTCGCGCTCCTTCAGCACACCCGGGACAACGTTCACCTGGCCCTCGGAGCAAGCCCGCGCTCGGGGATCGCGCTACTGCGCCTCGCAAAGGCGCACGCGCTCGTCGAACGCCGGGAGTACGTCACGCCCGACGACATTCGCGCCATGGCCGAGCCGGTTCTCGCACACAGGCTGCTCCTCGCGCCCGAGGCACGCTCGGCGGGCCTCGGAGCGGCCGACGTCGTTTGCGAAGCTCTCGAGGGCGCGCCACCACCGGTGTGAAGCGAAGAAGCTCCAGAGTCGTGTCGCTCGGGGTGATCGCCCTCATCGCCTCCTGGGCTTTCGGCTCAACGCCCTCGATGGTCGTCGGCGTAGGGCTGGTGCTCGCCGGCGGCTTCTCTCGATGGTGGGCTCGTCGCGCCCGCAACTCGGTCGAGATCGAGCGCCGCCTTCTCCCGGGTGAACGCGTCGAGGGCGGGGAGGTGCGGGTCGTCGTCAGAGTGCGACAGCGCCGCCAGCGCATCGGCGGCTCGATCACGCTCCGACAGCAGCTCGGCGCGCTCGAAAGCGAGAACCGGATGCACGGCTCGCAGGCCGAGATTGTCTTCACCGGCCTCCCACGCGGACGGCACGACCTCGGGCCGCTCCACGTCACGCTGGCCGATCCGTTAGGGCTCGAGCGCGTCGAGCAGCGCCTCGACGACGACCTGTTCGTTCTCATCCGGCCGCGGATCCCAACATTGCGATCGGTCTTCTCCCGCCAGGGTGCTCGGGAGGCAGGAGCAGCAAGGTCGACGTTCCGGCGCGCGACCGGCTTCGAGATCCACGCCATTCGCGACTATGCACCGGGCGAGCCGCTCCGAGCCGTGCACTGGCCGAGCACGGCCAGGCGCGGCCGACTGATGGTGAAGGAGCTCGACGACGCGCCACGAGACGAGCTCGTGATCGTGCTCGATCAGGATCCCGACGGAATAGCGGGAGAGCCGGGCAGTTCGAGCTTCGATGCTGCTGTCCGGGCCGTCGGCGCTCTTGCGCTCGCGCATGCGTTGTGGAATCGCCGCGTCGTCATCGCCGGATCATCGCCGTCGTTCGCCGCGGTGCGTGTCAGCTCGGCCGGACACGAGTGGGATCTCGCCCTGGACGCACTGGCAGGAGTCGTCCCTGTGACCGGGAGTCGCATCGCGGGCGCTCTGCGCTCGGCCGTCGGGCCGCTGGCGGACGCCCGTGAGATCGTGGTCGTCACAGGGCGCCCGGAGGAGGCTGTCGAGGCGATGATCGAGCTCAAGGGACGCGGGCGCAGCGTTTCGCTCGTGGCTGTCGCGGCCGAGACGTTTGTCGGCCGTGCTCGCGAGCGAGCCCGGCCGGCTCTCCTGCGAGCGGCCGCACAGGGACTTCCGGTTGCGGTCGTCTCGGCTGATGAGTCGCTCGAGGAGTGTCTCTCGGGCGGCC
>JAYTJO010000204.1:0-1675 GCA_043730975.1 Thermoleophilia bacterium
GAGCAGGCGGCTCCGCGGACCGATACCCATCCGACGGGCGAAGTCGCTGACTAGTCCGACCTGCCGATTGGAGCTCACCGTGACCTCGCGGGTCATGTCGTCTACTTCAGTCGCCATCAGCATCCACCTCCTGCTAAGCAATCTAGCATGTTCTGCCAAGCAGGTAACGAGCGACGCCCTAGGTCGTGGCTCAAGTTCGTTAGCGCGCACGAACTCCGAGAACAACTTGCGGGACTGTCCCGTTGGCACCTCGACGATCGGGAGCGCGCCCCTGGGCCCGGCGACGAGCGAGACGTCCGCGGACGGTCCGCCTTCCCGTACATGACCGAGCGATGTGAACGATCTGCTCTTTACATACCATATATTGGAGTATAAAATGCTGCTATGCGTGAGCATTCCTTGGACTCAACGACCCTACCGAGAGCACTCAGCATGCTCGGAGACCTACTCGAGACGCGCGCTCATACCTACGAGGTCGTCGCGGTCGGCGGCAGCGCGCTCGTCCTCCTCGGGTACGTTCACCGCGCGACGCGCGACGTGGACCTCATCGCACTCCTCGAGCAGGGACGTCTAGCACCCGCCTCGCCACTTCCCGCCCCTCTCGCCGAAGCAGTCGCGGACGTAGCCCGTGCGCTCGAACTGCCCGGTGATTGGCTGAATGCAGGTCCGGCGTCCGCGCTAGAGCTCGGACTCCCCGAGGGCTTCGTAGACCGCCTCGAATCGCGCCGCTATGGCGGCCTCGTGCTCCATTTGGCGGGTCGAACTGACCTCATCGCGCTGAAGCTGTATGCGGCGGTCGATCAAGGCCCAAGAAGCAGACACACGACGGACCTGCAATCACTCGCGCCGACGCACGCGGAACTTCTGGCGGCCGCGAAGTGGACGCGCACGCACGATCCATCTGACGGCTTCCGATCCCAGCTCGTGCAAGCACTCGCGTTCTTCGGAATCGACGAGCATGACGACGTCTAACGATCAGCTGACGCGCGCGCTCCTCGACCTCCTCTGGGAACAGTGGTCGGCACTCGGAGTCTCGGGGTGGACGCTCGGGCCGAGCGCTCGGCCTAGTGAGGTCACGGCAGTTGATCCGGAGGCGCTCGTCCTGATGACGGCTGGCATGGGCGCTGATGATCCCCGGCTTCGCGATGAAGTGACCGACTGGTGCATCAGTTATGGACGCTACTTGTCCAAGGCTCGGCTGAAGAATCTTCTGCGGATCCAGGTCGCCGACATGAACGCGTTCCATGAACTTGCGGCGACCGTGAATGCGCACGCTCACCTGGGATGGCCTGATGGTGGCGTGGCGCCGCAGCGTTTCAAGCCACGCGGGCGCTCGAGGCTCGTCGCGCAGGGGAACACCGCCGCAATCAGGTTGCGAGCACGCCTCATCTTCGGCGTGAGTGCGCGAGCAGAGCTACTGGTGTTGCTTGGTACCGAACAGCAGTGGGGAGCGTCAGCCTCCGAACTCGCCGCGCGCGTCTATTACGGCCGTCGCAACGTCGTCGAGGCACTCGACACTCTCACCCGCGCAGGGTTGGTGCGAGAAAACGACGCGCCCGGGGGTCGCCGCTATGCCCTTGCGGACCCGATTGCACTCGATGCGATGCTCGGACCGACTCCCGAGTACGCCCTCGATTGGGGGCGGTCCTTCAAGGCCTGCTGGATCGCGCTGCGC
>JAYTJO010000205.1:0-12141 GCA_043730975.1 Thermoleophilia bacterium
GCCCAGGTGAACCACTTCAGCTGCAGCCGCTCGATCCCTCGCGAGTGCCGGAACCGCGCGATGAGAGAGAAAACCGGGCCGATCGCCGCGAAGAGGAACAGCGGCATGAAGAGGAAGCCGTAGTGCGATGCGAAGTCGAACACGCCCGAGAGGAGGCCGATCCCGAAGGGGTTGTCATACTCCTCGTAGTCAGTGATCGGCCCGGGCTTGAGACTCGCAGCCAGGAGTCCCGCAAGGACGACGAACTGGCTGATGCTGACGACACGCCACCTCCGTGAGGGCAATTTTCCGTTCGGGAAGAGGAGCATGACCCGCGGAACGAGGAACCCGATCCAGAGCAACCAGAGCGCTCCGCCCAGCCAGGCGTTGAACGCTGCTCCCGTAAACGTTCCTGCGTGCTGCCTGTCCCAGTCGTAGAGCGCGGACGCCAGCAGCCCGATGGCGCCCGTGACGCCGAGGGTGAGCAAGAGCCAACCCACGGGATTGCGTGGCCTGCCCGCGGCGACGAGTGCGCCGACGAGCGAGAAGGTGATGGCCGAAAAAACCGGGAATACCGCTCGCTCGCCCGACTCTCCGGTTGTCAGCAGGATTGCCAGTCCCGCCACGATGCACGCGGCCGCGAAGCCGAGGAGCGCCCAGGCGATCCGCGTCAGCATCCGGTCGCTCACGGCGAAGCCTCGCGACGGAGTGGGAGTGGTAGGACGTCAGCGCACACGCGTACGCCGGTGAGCGGACTCCGTGCAATCCGTGATGCGGTGAAGCCGGTCAAGAGGTCGACGCAGCCTCCACCGGTTCTGCTGCGGTGTCGCCCAGCCCTCCTTCGAGCACATCGTTCAGATTGCCGAGGTTGCCGGCGATCTCGCGCCGCACGAAGCGCTCGAGCAACGGCTCGGCGATCCGGAAGAACCCGCCCGGGTTGCCTTGCATCCGGAGCGTGAATCGTGTCTCCTCGCCGGCCTCCCCGAGCGTGTACGTCCCCTGCCAAGCAAACGGCGCCTTGACGGATGCGATCGACGAGCGATGCGGCGCCTCGCACTCGGTCATCTCCCAGATCGTCTCGATCGTGCGGCCGAGGAAGCGGCGTGACTCGCTCACGCGGGTGCCGACGCCCACGGGGCCATCTGTGAGGCGGTGCACGTCGGTCAGCGTGGTCTGCCACAACGCGTCGTTCGACTCGTCCATCACGAACGCCCACACCCTCTCGATCGGTTGCGCGATCGTGACAGTCTCTTCGATCTCGAACACGATGTCTCCCTCCGGTTTGCGGTTCGCTCCTGTGGGTGATTCCCCCGGAGTCTCTGCGGGCGGCGTTCCGGGATCGTTACGGGGCGGGTGCCCGAGGGCGGGACAGGCCCCGCCCCTACTCGTACTGCAGGGCTTTAAGCACGTCGAGCCTCGCCGCGCGTCGGGCTGGCCGCCCTGCTGCCAGCACGCCCGCGATCGCGGCAACGACCACATACGCTACGAGTGGCTTCACCGGCAGGTGGAACGCCACCCCGAAGCGGGCAAGCCCACGGGTCACGACCCACGCGACCAGGATCCCGAGCGGGAGCCCCACTGCGGCCCCGATCAGCGACGTCGTCACCGCCTCGTGCCGCACCATGCGCCGCGTCTGCCTTCGGGTCATCCCGACGGCGCGCAGGGCTCCGATCTCACGCGTCCGCTCGATCACCGCAAGCGCAAGGGCGTTGACCATCCCGAGCAGCGCGGTGATCACGGCGAGAACGAGAAGCATCGTCAGCATCGTGACGATGCCGTCGATATCGCCCTGCCGCTTCTCGATCATGGCGGGCGTCGTACGCAACACTGCATCCGGGAACACCTTCAGCCGTGCCGCGAGCGACGCGGTGTCGACCCCTGGAGCCAGATCGACGAACGTGAACACGTCGGCCGGCTGCGGGAACGACGCGTCGAACGCCTGCTGCGTGATCACGACGTGACCGAGCAGCGAGTCCAGCCGTGCGGGTGCGAACACGCCACGAACGACGTACGGCCGCGTCTTCCCGGCGGCGCTGAGGACGGAGATCCGGTCGCCGATCACGAGATCCTTCTGTTCGGCCAGGTCGTCGCGGACGAGGGCTCCGGTCGTGCCGAGCGCCGCGAGGGTCTTGCTCGAGCCCTCCTGCCATGTGAAGCGATACGGCCCGTCGATCGTCGCCGGGTCGACCCCGCTGACATCGACCTGCTTCTTGCCGATCTTGCCGCGGTCGTACCGAACGGAGCTGAGCGCCTGCACGCCCGGAGCCGTGGCGATCGTCTTCGCGGCGGCAGGGGGCAGCGACTCCCAGCCGCTCTCCGACTGGAGCACGTGGGAGGAGCCGACCTGCGACTCGACGGCCTCGACCGCGGTGATCTTGAGACTGCGCCCGAGCACCGCGATGGCAGAGACGAGCGCGATGCCGATCATCAGTGCGGCCGCGGTCGATGCGGTGCGGCCCGGATTGCGGATCGCGTTGTCTCGAGCGAGGCGCCCCGGGATCCCGGCGAAGCGGGCCGCGGGCCCCCCGACGATCCCCGCGATCACCGGCACTGCGATCGGCACGAGCATCGCGGCGCCGATGAACAGGAGCAGCATCCCGCCGAGCGAGGACGCGAGCGTCCCGGCGACGCCGAGGCTGCCGCCCCTCAACATGCCGAGCGCGAGCAGGGCAATCCCACCGACGAAGAGGATCGTTCCGAGCACGCTTGCAACTCGCGCCATCCTGCCGCGCTGCTGGGTGGCTCCCTCGCGCACCGCCTCCACGGGCGAGATTCGCGTTGCGCGGGCGGCGGGGAGGAGGCCCGCGATCACCGTCACGATGACGCCGATCAGGAACCCGACGGCGAGCGTCTGGGGTGAGATGACGAGCGCGGTCGCCGGAAAGCTGAAATCGAACGCGCCGAGCAGTGCGCGTAGCCCGACGGCGAGCGCGACCCCCACCGCCACGCCGACGAGCGAGGCGAGAATCCCGATCAGGAGCGACTCGAGCACGACGGCCCGCCGCACCTGGGAGCGGGTGGCGCCGATCAGCCGGAGCGTCCCGAGCTCGCGCGTTCGCTGGGCGACGGTGATCGAGAGCGTGTTGATGATCACGAAGCCGCCGACGAACAGCACAACTCCGCCGAAGCCCCGCAGGATCCACGTGATGATGTCGACGAAGAGGCCGATCCCGGCCTGGTCGTCAGCGGCGCGCTCGTCGGCCGTCTGTACCTGCACGGTCGAGGATGCGAACCGTTGCAGGCTCTGTGCGAGCGCCTCGGCCGAAACACCATCGTCAGCGGCGACCGAGACGATGTCGAGCTTGCCGTCCTTCTGGAGCAGGCGCTGCGCGACGGGAACGTCGAACACGGTCATCGTTGCTCCGCCGAGCGAGCTGACCTTGCCGAAGCGGCCGATACCGACGACCTTGAACGGCGCGGAGGGCGTCAGCGCGGCGATCTTCACGGTGTCTCCGACCTTCACGCCGTGGCCGTCGGCGGTGCTAGCGTCGAGTACGACCTCGCCGTCGCCTGCGGCCCAGCGTCCCTCGCGCAGCCGTAGTGGGTTGAACTGCTCGTCCTCCGGCTTGAAGCCCATCACGAACGACGGGTCGCCGGAGATCTTCGTCCCATTCGGGGCAATCACGATCGCGTAGGGAGAGTTGCCCGAGAAGTCGAAGATCGCGCCCGCGGCTCGCGCGACACCGGGCGTGGCCCTGATCTCGTCGAGCATCGACACAGGCAGCGTCGGAGCGCTCGACTCCGACCAGTCGACGACGGGCTTCCCCGAGACGACCACGTCGGTCTGCTCGTAGGCGCTCGAGAACACGATGTCGAACGAGCGCTTCATCGTGGCGCCGAGCACGGAGCTGCCGGTGACCATCGCGACGCCGAGGACGATCGCGAACGCGGTCAGGGCGGTGCGCAGCTTGCGGGCGCGTAGGCCTCGCAGCGTGACCCGTCTCATTTCACCGCTCCCTTGATCGCGGCGGCGACGTTGTCCATCGCGGACTGGTCGATCTCGCCCACGATGTGGCCGTCGGCCAGGTAGACGACGCGGTCGGCGATCGCCGCTGCTCGCTGGTCGTGGGTGACCATGATCGTCGTCTGGCCGTAGCCGTCGACCGCGCTCCGGATCAGCTCGAGCACGTCGGCGCCCGACTGCGAGTCGAGGTTGCCGGTGGGCTCGTCTGCAAAGAGCACCGACGGCTTGTGCACGATCGCCCGCGCCACCGCCACGCGCTGCTGCTGACCACCAGAGAGTTCGGCCGGCCGGTGTTTGCGGCGATCCTCGAGCCCGACCGATCGCAGCAGCTCGTCGATCCATGCCGGGTCGACGCGCTCGCCCGAGAGGTCGAGCGGCAGCGTCACGTTCTCCTCGGCCGACAGCGTCGGCAGGAGGTTGAACGACTGGAAGATGAAGCCGACGTGCTTGCGGCGCAGCTTCGTCAGCTGCGTGTCCTTGAGCTGTGCGGGATCGACACCCGCGATCGACACCGTTCCGCCGCTCGGCCGGTCGAGACCGGCGAGGAGGTGCATCAGCGTCGACTTGCCGGAGCCCGAGGGCCCCATGATCGCGACGAGCTCGCCGCGCGTCACCTCGACGTCGACGGAACGCAGCGCATCAACGGCGGTCTCACCCGACCCGAAGCGGCGTTGCAGGGCGCGACAGCCGATCACGACGTCGTCTCCGAACGCCACGGTGCCGTTGGTCTCGGTCTTCTCCAGCAGGCTCGTCATCGGGCTCAACCCCTTGTCTCGATGGTCGTCCCCGGTCGGGAACCTCGAACAGAGGGTGACAAGCGTGCGTTCCGAGAACGTTACGGGTTTGCTGACTTCGCGAGCTCCGTAGCGGTACAGTCGCTGCATGTCGAAGTCGAAGCGGGGTCAGGTCTTCTTCGTTCCACCTCCCACCGGGCGGCGGATGAGAGCTTGCGCAGCGAGTGGAACGAAGAAGACCTGACCCCTTGCGCATCGCGCTTCTCGGCCCACCGCTCGTCGAGGTCGACGGCCGTCTGCTCGACGTCGACACGCGCAAGGCGACCGCGCTGCTCGCCTACCTCGCCTTCACCGGACGCCCCGCGCGACGCGACTCACTCGCCGGTCTGCTCTGGCCCGAGACCAATCCCGACCGCGCGCGTGCCACCCTCCGCCGGACGCTCTCCACGCTCAAGTCGGCTCTTGACTCGCGCTTCATCGAGATCGGGCGGGACACCGTCGCTCTCACAGGGCCGGGGATCTGGTTCGACGTCGCCCAGTTGCGCCGGCTCGTTGCGACGACCGAGAGTCACGGCCACGCAGCGAACGAAAGCTGCTCCCGCTGCCTCGAGCCACTCCAGCAGGCGGCCGCGCTCGACCGAGGTTCGTTCCTCGCCGGCTTCGGCCTCCGTGACAGCGCCGCGTTCGACGACTGGCAGCAGCTCGCGGGCGACGAGGTGCACCGGGAGCTCGCCTCGGTCCTCGACCGGCTCGCGGGCGCCCTTGCGGCCTCGGGCAACCCGACGCAGGCGATCGCGTGTGCGCGGCGCAGGCTCGCGCTCGATCCGCTCCACGAGCCTGCCCACCGGCAGCTGATCGGGCTGCTGGCCGAGGTCGGCGATCGACAGGCTGCGATGGAGCAGTACCGCGACTGCGTGCGCGTCCTCGACCGGGAGCTCGGCGTCCGCCCGCTCGACGAGACGACCGCGCTCTACCACGCGATCGTCGAGGGATCGTTGACCGCTCCATCGCCTCCCGTCGTGGTGGCGGCGAAATCACAGCCAGCGGGCGCGCCGTACGACCTCGTCGGCCGCGACGTCGAGCTGCGCGAGCTGCTGGAGGCGTACGACGGCCTCGGAACCGACGGCCGTGTCGTCGCCCTCGTCGGCGAGGCGGGCATCGGCAAGACGCGTCTTGCCGACGAGCTGCTCGCGCACGTCACGGCCCTCGGGCGCACGGCGCTCGCGGTGCGGTGCTACGAGGAGGAGCGCGGGCTCGCCTACGGCGTCGTGCTCGAGCTCGTGCGTGGCGCGGCGGCGGTGGCGCCTGCGTTCGACGACGACCTCTGGTGGGTCGCCGAGGTCGCCCGCCTCGCGCCCGAGCTCGGCGTGCCCGCAGCACAGCCACTCGACAGCGAAGCGGCGCAGGTGCGCTTCTACGAGGCCGTCGCGGAGCTTCTTCAGCACAGCGCCGGCCCCGACCCCGCTGCGCTCTACGTCGACGACGCGCACTGGGCCGACGAGTCGTCGCTCGCACTGCTCGCCTACCTCGCGCACCGGCTCAGTGGGCGCCCGCTGCTCCTCGCGGCGAGCTGGCGACCCGAGGAGGTCGCGCAGGACCATCCCGTGCGGCGGCTCGTCGCCGACGCACAGCGAACGGGCCGGGCGAGCGTGATCGAGCTCGGGCGGCTCTCGGGCGCGGATGTCGCGCAGCTCGTCGCAGCGACCGGCCGCAGCGACGATCTTGGCGCGCGACTCTATCTCGAGAGCGGCGGGCTCCCGTTCTTCGTCGTGGAGTACCTCGATGCGCTTGCGCGCGGCGACGACGAGCCCGACTGGTCGCTTCCGGTGGGCGTGCGCGATCTTCTCGAACGAAGGCTTGCCGGCCTCGGCGAGCTGTCGCTCCAGGTGCTTGCCGCAGCGGCCGTGCTCGGACGCGCGTTCGACGCCGACACGGTTCGTGCCGCAAGCGGCCGCACCGACGAGGAGGTCGTTCTCGCGCTCGAGGAGCTCGTCGGCTGCGGTCTGCTCGTCGAGAGCCCGGATGGTTCGATCGAGTTCCGACACGAGCAGGCGCGCGAGCTCGTCAGTGGGCAGATGACGCTCGCCCGTCGGCGCCTCCTCCATCGCCGCGCAGCGGCCGATCTCGACACCCGCGGCAAGCGCGACGAGCGCGCGGCGCTCGTCGCCTACCATCTCGCTGCCGCCGGGGACGACGAAGCCGCGGCGGAGCGCTACCGCGTCGCCGGCGATCACGCCCGGAGGCTCTTCGCGAACGCCGAGGCGCTCGGTCACTACCGCGCCTCGCTCGCCCTCGGCCCGACGGACGCTGCCACGCTGCACGAGGCGATCGGCGATCTCGAGACACTCGCTGGTGACTACGGCGCCGCCTTCGCGAGCTACGAGACCGCTGCTGCGCTGGCCTCGGCGGACGTCGTGCCCGAGATCGAGCGGCGAATCGGGCTGCTGCATCTCCGCCGGGGCGAGTGGGATCTCGCCGAGGCTTCTCTCGCCGCAGCGAGCGACGGGCTCGAGCCGGTCGGGCGTTCCCTCGCCACGGCCGACCGTGCGCTCGCCGCCCACAGGATCGGGGACGGGGAGCGGGCACTCGAGCTCGCGACGAGCGCGCTCTCGCTCGCACGGGAGGTCGACGACGCAGGCGCGATCGCGCAGGCGCACAACATCCTCGGAATGCTCGCCGGCAACCGCGGCGACCCCGCGGAGGCGGTCAAGCATCTCGAGCTCGGAGCGACGATCGCCCGTACCGCAGGTGACCGCGGAGCCGAGGCTGCAGCGCTCAACAACCTTGCGCTCGCCGTGCGCGCCTCGGGCGATCCCGAGCGCGCGATCGAACTGACGACGGCGGCACTCGAGCTCTGCGTGATCCAGGGAGACCGTCACCGCGAGGCAGCGCTGCGCAACAACCTCGCAGACCTCCTGCGGGCGACGGGACGCCAGGACGAGGTGATGGACGAGCTGAAACACGCTGTCGTGCTCTTCGCCGAGATCGGCGAAGAGGGCCGCCTCGAACCCGAGATCTGGAAGCTGACCGGCTGGTAGTCAGGTCTTCTTCGTTCCACTTCGAGCTACGCTCATGACAACCAGCGTCCTGCCGCAGCAACGGGTGACCCAACTGCGTAGCGGGATCAGTCTCTCTGAGAACCCGAATCAAAGTGAAGCCTTGCGCCGCCGGAACGTGCTGGGCGGCGCGCTGCTTCGTCCTCGGTCGCCCCGATACGTCCCGTATCGGCAGACTCCCTGCGTCCTCGCATCGCACTCGCGCATCACGCCCCGTCGGCGAACCGTCATTCTGATTCGAGTAGCCTCGCCAGATCGTCGCAATTGGCGCCCTCGTGTTAGCCGGCCGCGCTTGCGATTGCTGCGACGGCCCGGTGGAGGTCGAAGCCGGTGTGGATTCCGTGTTGGTTGGTGTCTTCGTTTATCCGGAGTCCGTGCGCGTTGTTGTCGGCGAGGAGGTCGTCTGCTCGTCCCGGCGGTGGTCGTGGTGGTGCGAGCGGCCAGACGACGCCGTAGCGGTTCTGGAACCGAAAGCCTCTGGCGGGGTCGCCCTCGACGGTGTAGCCGCCCTCGTGTACGAGACGGTGGTGCTGGTAACAGAGAAGGACGAGGTTGGCGAGGCTCGTCTCGCCGCCGTGTGCCCAGTGCTCGCGGTGGTGGGCCTGCAGATGGCGGCGGCGCTCGCACCCGGGGAAGCAGCAGGTGTGGTCGTCGCGCGTCTCGAGGAGCCGGCGAAGCGCGGGAGGAACGGTGCGACGGCTACGACCGACACTGACGGGAAGGCCGTCGCGTTCGATCCGGGCGACGACGTCGGCGTCGCAGCCCAGCCGGCGGGCAGTCTCGGCCGAGATCAGCGGACCCTCCTCGAGTTCGGAGCGCCCACGCCCATCAGCGCAGAGCGCGGCGGCATCGACGTGGACGACGACACGCGTCCGCGCGCCCGTGGGCTCGCTCGCAGAAGCCAGCGATGCCTCGGCGAGATCGAGCAGCGCCTCGACCCCGGCAGGACGCGGAGGAACGACCGAGACACCGGCCGACCCCGGATTGACGACCGCCCCGGCGTTCGCCTCCGCCTCCGCTTCTGTCGGCGCCTGCGGGGTGCCCGACGCTGCGGCGCGCTCCTCGCGGCGCCGCTCGAGCACCCGCTCACGCGCTACTTCGAGCGCCCTGATCAGCAGCGTGCCGTCCTCGGCCGCGAGCCGCGCCCGCAGGAAGAGCGTGCCGTCGTCGTCGAAGAAGTAGTCGACGTATTCCAGCTCGTGCGCAACCGCAGCGTCCTCCGCGGCAACGCGGCGGAACGCTCGCAGCGCCCTTTCGAGCTGAGATGCCGTGAGCGCACCCGCAAGGTCGAGCAAACCCTCCTCCGACGACTCGGTCGCGACCCTCGTCGACGCCCGAACCTTCGTGAACGTGAGCTCGCCACGCCCAAACGCCGCACGCGTCAACGGCAGCTCCTGCAACGCCTCAGCGACCCGCAAGAACTCCCGCGCCTCACGACCCGTGATCCCACAACGCCACGCCACAAACGCCTGAAGGTCGCTGCTGTCGCCCTCCTCCCGCATCTCCCAGACGAGCTCGAGCCAGCGAGCGGTCGCCGCGCTCAAATGCGCAGACAGGCTCGCGAGCTCATCCACGCGATGCTCGGTCACCGCCTCACGCGCCGCCACACCCTCACGAACCCTATCGATAAACGTTGTCTCCATTGAGAACAAGACTACAGGACGCGTCGGACGGAACCTGATCAGGGCGATCAGCGCCGGGCGCGGCGGCGCGAGCGCGGAAGCTCGGTACGGGCCGACGCCCGGCATCGAGTGACTGCCATCTGTCAGCCGCCATCGATGACGCTCCGCGATAGGGTCTGGCGGGGATGGGTGTGCCCACTTCCGATAGTGCAGTGATCGACCGCTTGCGGGCGTGTCGTGTCGTGCCCGTCGCCACGATCGAAGAGCCTGCGCGGGCACCAGAGGTCGGCGCGGCGCTCCTCGCCGGTGGGATCGGCTGCATCGAGATCACGTTTCGTCACGCGGGCGCGGCCGAGGCGATCCGTCTCGCACGCGATGTCGATGGGTTGCTCGTCGGCGCTGGAACCGTACTTTCGAGTGAGCAGGCCCGCGCCGCGCACGACGCAGGCGCCTCGTTCGCGGTCGCGCCGGGCACGAACGAGGAGGTCGTCCGGACGTGCGACGAGCTTGGCCTGCCGTTCTTCCCAGGCGTTGCGACGGCATCGGAGATCGAGCGTGCGCGCGTCCTCGGGAGGCACGTCGTCAAGGTGTTCCCCGCGGCGCAGGTTGGCGGCCCGGCGTTCCTCAGGGCCGTTTCCGCGACATACCCGGATGTGGGGTTCATTCCGACCGGTGGCGTCGATGCGTCGAACGTCGGCGACTATCTCGCCGTTCCCTCGGTCGTCGCGTGCGGCGGCAGCTGGCTCGTGCGGCCGGAGCTCGTGCGCGAGGGGCGCTTCGACGACATCGAGCGCCTCGCCCGGGAGGTGGTGGCGTATGAGCTCTCTGCTGACCCTGCGCGCCGCTGACGAGTGCCGGTGGGATCTCGTCTCGCTCGGCGAGGTGATGCTGCGGCTCGACCCGGGTGAGGGGCGAATCGAGACGACCCGCTCGTTCCGGGCGTGGGAGGGAGGCGGTGAGTACAACGTCGCGCGCGGCCTCAAGCGCTGCTTCGGCCTCCGCACCGCGATCGTGACGGCGCTCGCCGACAACTCCGTCGGCCGGCTGATCGACGACCTCATCTACCAGGGCGGCGTCGAGCGGGCCCATCTCGGCTGGATCCCGTACGAGGGCGTGGGGCGGGAGGTGCGCAACGGGCTCAACTTCACCGAGCGCGGCTTCGGCGTTCGCGGCGCGGTCGGGGTCTCCGACCGCGGTCACACCGCGGCCTCGCAGCTGCGCCCTGGCGACGTCGACTGGGAGCAGATCCTCGGCCGTGACGGCGCCCGCTGGCTTCACTGTGGCGGCATCTTCGCGGCGCTCTCGGAGACGACGGCCGCCGTTGCGCTCGAGGCGATGGAGGTCGCTCGGCGACATGGCACGATCGTCTCCTACGACCTCAACTACCGCCCGTCGCTCTGGAAGTCGATCGGCGGTCCGGCGCGCGCGGCCGAGGTGAACCGCCGGCTCGTGGAGCACGTCGACGTGGTGCTCGGGAACGAGGAGGACTTCTCCGCCGCGCTCGGGTTCGAGATCGAGGGTGTCGACGAGAACCTGCTGCACCTCGATCTCGACGCGTACGCGCGGCTGCTCGAGCAGGTGCTGGCTGCATACCCGCGACTCGCCGTCGTCGCGACGACCCTCCGAGAGGTACGGAGCGCGACCGTCAACGACTGGTCGGCCGTCTGTCGCACCCGCGACGGGGTCCACGTCGGGCCGAAGTTCGAGAGCCTCGAGATTCTCGACCGGGTCGGCGGCGGCGACTCGTTCGCGGCTGGGCTCTTCTACGGATTACTCAACGAATGGGATCCCGAAAAGGCGCTCGCGTACGGTGTCGCTCACGGCGCCCTCGCGATGACGACGCCGGGCGACACGTCGATGGCGACCCTGGCCGAGGTCGAGCGACTCGTCGCCGGGGGCTCCGCCCGCGTGCGACGATGAAGGACGTCGTCGTCGTCGTCGGCGGCGGGATCGCCGGACTGACGGCCGCTCATGCGCTCCGCGACCTCGACGTCATCGTGCTCGAGGCAGCGGATCGGGCGGGAGGGAGGATCCACTCCGAGCCCCGTGGCGAGAACTGGCTCAACTTCGGGGCGCACGTCTTCGGCGGTGAGGGCTCGAGCTCCGGGCAGCTGCTCCGCGAGCTCGGGGTCAACGCAGCGCCCGTCCCAGGCCGGTTAGCCGCCGTCTCGCTCAACGGCAAGCTCGTCTCGCGCGGCCCGGTCGAGAGCTTTCCGTTCCGGCTCCCGATGCCGTTGCGATCGCGCGCTGCGCTCGTGCGGACAGGCATCCGTCTTCGGCTCGCCGTCCGCGAGTACGCGAAGATCGCGGCACCGCGCGAGGGGGAGGACACCGCCGCCCGCCAGCAGCGGATGCTCGAGTTCATGGACGACCGCTCGTTTACGGAGTTTTCGGGCGTTCTCCCCGAGGACGTCGACCTGCTCTTCCGCTCCACCCTGACCCGCTCCTCCGGGGAGCCGGAGGAGCTCGCGGCGGGCTACGGGATCGGCTACTTCCACCTCGTGTGGGACAAGAAGGGCGGCCTCTCCCGCAACATCCTCGGCGGCTCCAGCGTTGCGATCGACGCCCTCACGGCAGCGCTCGCCGACCGCGTCCGTCTCGGGACACGGGTCACGTCGGTCGTGCGCACGCCGGCAGGCGTGCGCGTGGAGATCGAGGGCGCCGACCCCATCGAGGCGCGGGCGGCGATCGTCGCGACGCCTGCTAACGCAACCCGCGAGATCGTCGCCGATCTTCCTGCCGACACGGCCGACGCACTGGCTGCGATCCCCTACGGCCCCTACGTC
>JAYTJO010000206.1:0-1561 GCA_043730975.1 Thermoleophilia bacterium
ATGCGCGCGGAAAATCCCGTCTTCCCGGTGTCCGTGCCCTTTGTCGGACGGGCCTGGATCGTCACGCGCTACGAAGACGTGATCACCGTGGCCGCCGACGAGCGGTTTTCAAGGGACGTTCTGCCCAAGCTGCCCTGGCTGCCGGGCTTCGCCATCGCGCCCATGACCCGCCACATGCTGAGCCAAGACCCTCCGAACCACGGCCGGCTTCGGAAGCTGGTTGGCCAGGCCTTCACACCCCGAAGGGTCGAGCGGCTCCGCGACCGCATCCAGGCCGTGTGCGACGAACTGCTCGAGGCCGCACCGCGAACGAGGTCATTCGACCTGGTCGGCGGCTACGCCCTTCCCATACCGCTCACCGTTATTTCCGAGCTGCTCGGAATTCCGACGCCGGACCGTCGTCGCTTCCACACCCTGGTCCAGGGCACCATCCCGATCATCTCGCTCTCCCGAGTCCTCGACCTCCCGAGCGCGCTCCCCTACCTGTGGTTGCTCACACGCTACTTCCGGAGGCTGTTCGCGCAGCGCCGGGCCCGCCCCGGCGACGACCTGCTCTCGGCACTCGTGCAGGCCGAGGAGGCGGGCGACCGCCTCGACGAAGACGAGCTGCTCGGCATGGCCATCCTCCTGCTCCTCGCCGGGTACGAGACCACGCAGCACCTAATCGGCAGTGCCGCCCTCGCACTCCTCGAGCGCCCGGACCAGCGCGCCCGGCTCGTGAGCGAACCGGGCCTAACCAACTCCGCCATCGAGGAACTGCTTCGCTACACGAGCCCGGTGGAGATGACGACTCCGCGCATCTCTCGCGAGAACGTGACCCTCGCGTCAGTGACCATCCCGCGGGGAGAGTTGGCGATCGGGGTCCTGGGTTCGGCCAACCACGACGAGTCCGTATTCAAGGACCCCGAGACGCTCGACCTCGCTCGCGATCCGAACCCGCACCTGGCATTCGGCCGGGGCCGGCACTTCTGCCTGGGCGCGAGCCTGGCCCGTATGGAAGCGCAGATCGCCCTCACCACCCTGTTCGCGCGTTTTCCCGGCCTCCGCCTCGCCCAACCCGCGCAGTCGCTGCGCTGGCGCAGGCTCATGCTGCGGGGACTTGCCGAGCTACCGGTGACCGGCCTGACGTGAGCACTGTGGCCAACAGCGGCTGCCCTGTTACTGGTCGGTGTCCAATCTGCGTCTAATCGGTTGGCTGTGTCTTATCTGCGGCGAGACGCGCCAGCAGACCAGCGATGACGGCCGCCTTTGGCGCGAGCGCGCTGATCTCGACGTGCTCGTGAAGCGCATGCGCTCCGTCGCCGACCGCACCGAAGCCATCGAGCGTCGGCACGCCCATCGCCGCGGTGAAGTTGCCGTCCGAGCCACCACCGGCGCTGCCTTCTTCCAGGGTCAGTCCCAGATCATTCGCGACAGCTTTCGCCATCTCGAACAACCGGACGACCTCCGCCGTTCGCTCGAGGGGTGGGCGATCGAAACCACCGGTCACCGTGACCTGGGCACCGGCGATGTATGGGGTGAGGGCTCGCATGGTCCGCTCCACGCGCTCGGCGTCGGCACG
>JAYTJO010000207.1:0-6758 GCA_043730975.1 Thermoleophilia bacterium
CTCGACCGGCGCGGAGATCCGCATTCGAAACGAGACAGCACCGTTCGCCGTCGTTCTCGTCAACGGAGGCTCTGCCCGCGCTGTGCCGGGAACCTGGAGTGCAATGAGCGAGCTGCTCGCGGCCGAGCTCGCGCCCCGTTTCACGGAGCTCGCCTTCGCCGAGGTGCGATACCGGACCAAGACCTGGAACGAGCTCGAGTCGTGCCTGGCGGACGCCCGGGCCGCTCTCGACCTCGTCGAGCGCCCGGCGCTCCTCGTCGGCTTCTCGATGGGGGGAGCGGTGTCGATCGGCGTCGCTGTGCATCCGTCTGTGGTCGGTGTTCTCGGGCTTGCCCCCTGGATTCCGGAACGACTCTCACTCGAAGGGCTTGTTGGCAAGCGGTTCGACGTCCTCCATGGCTCCTGGGATCGATATCTGCCGGGAATCCCCGGCGTCAGCGCATCTAGCTCGAGGCGCGGCTTCGATCGCGCCAGGGCGCTCGGCATCGAGGGCACGTACGCGTTGATCGATCGCGGACTTCACGGCGCAGCGTTGCGCCGTCGATCGGGCGCGATCGTGCGGCTTCCGCGAGCGGGGGCCTGGATCGACGAAGTGGGGGAGCGGCTCGCCTTCTTCGAGGATCAGGCGAGCCTGCGCCGCTCGCGCTGACTCACCGTCGGCAGGCGCACGTTCCAGGCGAGTCCGAGCTTCTCGAGCGACCGGATCGTGATCCACGCAATGTCGAGCTGAAGGCGGTCGAGTCCGTGGCGTGCTGACGCCGGGAACGCGTGGTGGTTGTTGTGCCATCCCTCACCGAACGTGAGTGCGGCGACGACCCAGTTGTTGCGGCTCTCGTCGCGCGAGCGGTAGCTCCGCCGGCCGAACATGTGGCAGATCGAGTTCACCGAGAAGGTCGCGTGCTGATACGCGAAGATCCTGACTAGGCCGCCCCAGATCAGCACCTCGAGGCCGAGCTTCCAGCTCGCCCCGCCGACTGCGTACCCGATCGCGAAGGGGATCGCGAAGGTGAGAACGACCCAGACGAAGTACATGCGGTCGATGCGGCGGATCAGCGTGTCGTCGTAGAGATCCTTGCCGTAGTGCTCGCCGCGCTCCATCCCCTTGAGGTGGAACAGCCAGCCCATGTGAGCGTGGAAGAAGCCCTTCACGGCACCCCACATGTTCGGCGCGAACCCGGCATGGGGTGAGTGTGGGTCGCCCTCCTGGTCGGAGAGCGCATGATGCTTGCGGTGATCGGTGACCCACTGGGTTACAGGTCCCTGCAGCGTCATCGAGCCGAGGATGGCGAACGCTGCCCGCACTGTCTTCGTCGTCTCGAAGCTGCGGTGGGTAAAGAGTCGATGGAAGCCGACCGTCGTACCGAGGCCCGTCAGGATGTAGAGCGTGAGGAACACGACGACGTCGATCCATGAGAACGCGATGCCCCAGAGGCCGACCGCGACGGCGATGATTCCGAGTGGGGGGACGATGATTGCGATCATCGTCACGACCTGGCTCGCACGCGTTGTGTGCTCGCGCACCGTCGCGATCTCGACTTCGGCCGCGGCGGACTCGACTGCCTCAGACATGATCAGTCATCCAGTGGACTGGCTTCGAACGAATCACCGTTGAGATGAAGATAGCGATCATCGGCACCGGCATCGCCGGCCTCGGGGCCGCGCACGCCCTTTCACGGCTGCACGAGGTGGAGTTGTACGAGACGAACTCGACCCCGGGAGGGCATGTCAACACCGTTCCGGATGCCGGCTTCGAGCTCGACACGGGGTTCATCGTGCACAACGAGGCGAACTATCCGAGCCTCACCCGCCTCTTCCGCGAGCTGGGTGTCGAGACCCAGGCCTCGGAGATGTCGTTCTCGATGTCGTGCGGATGTGGGCTCGAGTGGTCGAGCCGACGGCCCTGGCGGGCGGGGCCGGCGCTGCTCCGCGAGATCGTCCGCTTCCTGCGTACCGCCGGGGACGCCACTGTCGAGGGGAAAACGTTCGACCGATTCCTTCTCGACGAGGGTTATTCGGATTCGTTTCGCTGGCACTACCTGGTGCCGATGACCGCTGCGCTGTGGTCGACCGCGCCGGGTGATGCGCTCGAGTTCCCCGCCTCGGCCGGCATCGAGTTCTTCCGCAATCACTCGATGCTCGGTCTTCGCCGACGCCGCTGGCGCACCGTCAGCGGCGGCAGCAACACCTACGTCCGGGCGCTGCTCGACCGGCTTGGAGCGCCGCTGAGTCTCGACGCCCCTGTTCGATCGATCGCGAGGACGGCGACGGGTGTCGAGCTCTGCTGCGTCGACGGCAGGTCGCGCTCCTACGACGGCGTCGTCGTCGCGACGAGTGCGCCGCGTGCCCTCGCCCTTCTCGAGGATCCCTCCACGGCCGAGCGTGAGATGCTGTCGGTCTTCGAGACCACAGCGAACGAGACAGTCCTCCATACCGACCCTCGATTCGTCCCGATGCGACGTTCGGATCGCTCATCCTGGAACTATCAGTCTCCCGGGTGTGGCGTCCTTGCCGAGCGGCCCTCGCTCACCTACTCGCTCAACCGCCTGCAGAAGCTCGAGACCGAAACGGAGTACTGCGTGACGCTCAACCGCACGGACGAGATCGACGAGGGATCAGTGATTCGCGTGATCCACTATGAGCACCCGCGGACGACGATTGCGAGCCTCGCGGCCGCCGAACGGGCGCGCTCCTTCGGTGTCGCGAGGCACACTGCCTTTGCAGGTGCGTGGCAGGGCAACGGCTTCCACGAGGACGGTCTTGCCTCGGGTCTGAGAGCCGCGGCGGCGTTCGGAGCGAACTGGTGAAGAGCGCCCTCTACACCGGCACCGTGATGCATGCGCGCCGCTCGCCGCAGGACAACATCTTCAGCTACCCGGTCTACATGGCGCTCCTCGACCTCGACGAGTTGCCGCACCTCGACCGACGCCTCAGGCTGTTCGGCTGGAATCGACGGGCGGTGACGAGCTTTCACGACGCAGACCACATCGACATCTGGGCTCTCCTCGCCGAGAACGGCATCGATCTCGGCCTGCGAGGCTCGATCCAGGTGCTCACGAACCTGCGCGTGCTCGGCTACGTCTTCAACCCGGTGTCGTTCTGGTGGTGCCGACGCGAGGACGGAACACTCGCCTGCATCGTCGCCGAGGTCAACAACACCTTTGGCGAGCGGCACCCGTACGTTCTCCTCCCCGGTGACGGGGGTGAGGCCGGCGACCGTGTCGTGTTCGAGACCGACAAGCGCCTCCACGTCTCCCCGTTCATGCCGATGGATCAGGCCTATACCTGGTGGTTCTCCGAGCCCGAGGAGCGGCTCAGCGTCCGCATGGACGTTCATGAGAGCGGCAGTCCCGACTTCCACGCCACGCTCACGGCTCGGCGCGTTTCACTAACGTCGGCGTCCCTGCGCGCGGCCCTCGTGCGCTACCCCCTCATGCCTGCCCGCGTGCTCGGGCTGATTCACTGGCAGGCATTCCGGTTGTGGCTGAAGCGAACGCCGCTCTACCGCAAGCCTCCGCACGTGTCCGGCAAAGGCTCGGCGCGCTCGTGAGGATTGCCGCCGACGTAGCCCGCCGGCTCTCGTTCCGCGCGCTGTCGGCGCTCGAGGGTGGCGAGGTTGTGCTTCGCTACCCCGACGGTCGCGGCCGTCGTTTCGGAGACGGCGAGGGGCCGTCGATCCTCGTCGAGTTCACGCGCCCGGACGCGTTCTGGAGGAAGCTTGGAACACGCACGCGCGTCGGCTTCGGTGAGTCGTACGTCGATGGCGACTGGGAGTGCGACGACCTCGTCGGGCTGTTCTCCCTGATCGGCCGCAACCTCGAGACGACGGGAGAGCATCCGACGCTCAAGCGCCTCTACCGACTGCAGGAGCTTCGTCCGGGCCGGCGTCCGCGCCAGACACAGAGGGCCGCAAAGGACAACATCCTCGCGCATTACGACCTCGGGAACGATCTGTTCGAGTTGATGCTCGATCCGACGATGGCGTACTCGTGCGCGTACTGGGAGCGCCCCGGGATGACGCTCGAGGAGGCGCAGCGGGCCAAGGTGCGGCACATCTGCGAGAAGCTCGGCATCGGGCCCGACGATCATCTGCTCGAGATCGGGTGCGGCTGGGGTGGATTCGCGATCCAGGCGGCAACCGAGTACGGGTGCCGGGTCACCGGCTTGACGCTGTCGCCGAGCCAGGCCGGACTTGCGCGGGAGCGCATCGCTGACGCGGGCCTCTCGGACAGAATCGAGATCCGCGAGCAGGATTACCGGCTCACCGAGGGGCGGTTCGCGAAGATCGCTTCGATCGAGATGTTCGAGGCGATCGGCCTCGCGGAGTACGCCAACTACTTCTCGGCGATCGACCGCCTCCTCACCCGCGGCGGTCTCGCGTGCATCCAGACGATTGGCGTGCCGGACTGGCGCTTCGAGCGCTACCGCCGCCGCCCGGACTGGATCCAGCAGACGATCTTTCCCGGCTCGCTCCTCCCGTCGCTCAAGGCCATTGCGGAGGCCGTCGGCGGAACCCAGCTCCAGATCAACGGGGTCGAGGAGATCGGGTTCGGATACGCCCGCACCCTGCGCGAGTGGCGTGCGAATGTCGAACGAAACGTCGATCGGATCCGCTCGCCCGGCTACGACGAGCGGTTCCTCCGACTCTGGCGCTTCTACCTCACCTACTGCGAGGCCGGCTTCGCGATCCGCTCGCTGCGCGACATGCAGATCGTCCTGAGCCACTCGGCGAACGACGCCCTGCCAGAGTACCCACGTGTCAGGCCGGGGTATTGAGCTACGAGACCTATCGGCGCTCGTTGACCCCGGTCATCCGTGCGGTCTACCGCCTCGAGGTACGTGGGCTCGAGCGGGTTCCTGAGGATGGCCCGCTCATCGTTACCGGGAACCACGAATCGATCCTCGACCCGTTCGTCATGTCCGCGGCGATCTCCCGACCCATCCGCTATCTCGGGAAGGCCGAATTGTGGCGCGTCCCGCTGCTTCCCTGGTGGCTCGCGAGCGTCGAGGCGATCCCGATCGAGCGCGGCGGGAGTGACGTTGCGGCGATCGCGTCGGCGATCGCCGCGCTGGACGCCGGCGAGGTGGTTGGCCTCTTCCCCGAGGGTGGCGTCAAGCGCGAAGGGCCGTGGCTGCGCGGCGCGGCACGGATGGCGCTCGCAACGGGGTCGCCGCTCCTGCCGGTCCGCCTGCTCGAGACGCGCAGGGCACTCGGGAGGAACAGCTTCGGGTTCCCCCGGCTCGCCGCGCTGATCGGGGAACCGATCGCTGTCGAGCGCTCGATTCCGACTCCCGAGTTGGCCCGGGAGCTCACGGATCGCCTCCAGGTGGCGGTCGAGGCGCTCGGGACCTGAGCGAATCGTCTCTTTCGGCCACTTGTGGAGCGCGCCGAGGAGCGCTACGATGTTTGTATGACAGTGCAGATCCCAATTCGTATCCCAGACGAGGATGCAAGTCGTCTCGACGCGATCGTCGCCTCCGGCCGGTATGCGAGTCGCAGTGACGCCCTGAGGCAGGGCCTCGATCTGATCCTGCGGCAGGAGCGCGATCGCGAGATCGTCGAGTCGTACCGGCGCGCCTATGGGGACGACCCGCAGGACGACTCCGAGAACGGTCTCCTGGTGTTTGCCGAGTTCGTCAGGCGTGAGGAAGCCGGGGAGGAGCCCCTTTGAACCGGGGCGACATCTACGACGTTCAATTCCCACAGGGGCGCCATCCCGCTGTGATTGCGACGCGCGATGGTGCGATCCCGCTCTTGCGGAATCTTACCGTGGTCGAGATCACGAGCCGCGTCCGCGGGTTACCCACCGAGGTTCCGCTCGGGCCCGAGCATGGTCTTGCGCGAGACTGCGTCGCGAACTGTGACACCCTTTTCACATTGCACAAGCAGGCATTCGGTGCGCGTCGCGGTTCGCTTGGATTCGGTGATGTGCAGCGTCTCGATGACGCCCTCCGAATCGCCCTCGACCTGGACTGAGGTACGGCAGGCACTCTAGGCAGATGCCTGGTCGCCGCTTCGGAGCAGAAACCCCGATCGAGCCGCCGGAGCGGCCGGCCGATCCCGCGGTGCGGAGCGCCAACCTCCGTCGGATCTTCCCACTCTTCCGTGCCTACCGTCCGCAGCTCGCGGTCGTCTTCACCCTGATCATCATCTCGGCGGTGCTCGGCGTGATCCCGTCGTTCCTGCTCGTGGCTGTCCTCGATACTGCGATCCCCGAGAACGACGTGCGCCTGCTCACGCTCCTCGTCGCCGGGATGATCCTGATCCCCATCGTCACGGGGGCGATCGGCGTCTGCCAGACGCTGCTCTCGAACCGTGTTGGCCAGGCCGTCATGCACGACCTGCGCACGTCTGTCTACCGACACCTGCAGCGACTCTCGCTCGCGTTCTTCACGCGAACGCGGACAGGCGACGTGCAGAGCCGGATCGCCAACGACATCGGCGGCATCGACACCGTTGTCACCTCCACTGCAACCTCGGTGCTCTCGAACGTGACCACCGTCATCGCCACGATCATCGCGATGGTGCTGCTCGACTGGCGTCTCGCCGTCTTCGCGCTGATCCTCCTACCGTTCTTCGTCTGGTTGACGAAGCGCGTGGGTGCCCAGCGCAAGAAGGTGACCGCGGAACGGCAGGTATCGCTCGCGGACGTCTCGTCGATCGTGCAGGAGTCACTCTCCGTCTCGGGCATTCTCCTCGGCAAGACGATGGGGCGCTCCGGCGACCTCGCAGAGCGGTTCTCGGACGAGTCCCTGCGGCT
>JAYTJO010000208.1:0-3942 GCA_043730975.1 Thermoleophilia bacterium
GGGCCGTGGGCGCGCTGGCTTGCGACGGCGGTCGTGCCCGACGAGAGCTCTCCGCGGGCCGAGCGGGGTCGTGTGCTTGCCCGCACGGGACACGTCCACAGCGTCTCCGTGGTGAAGGCCGAGATCACCGCGCGGGTGATCGGGTCGGCAGGCGCCGAGTATTCGGTCGGCCTTGCGGCAGACCCGGTGGCGCCCAGGGTGTGGGCCGCGGTCATAGGGTCGCCGCGGGCGAGGGCCCTCTTCGAGCCCGCCGCGGCCGGGCGCGAGCAGTCTCTCCAGCTCGAGCACGTGATGACGGTGGACTGGGACGAGCCACTCATTCCGCCCGGGAAGTCGATTCGCCGCTCCTGCACGTGCCCGGATCACGATCGCAGTGGCACCTGCAAGCACGTCATCGCACTCGCGTACGTGATCGCGAGTGCGATCGATGAGAACCCCGCCGTGCTCCTGGAGTGGCGAGGTTGCACCACCGAGGCGCCGCCGGCGGAGGAGCCTGGCTCGCGCCCGCTGCCAACCGCCGATGCATGGGTCGCGGGATCGCTCCCCACGATCGGCGCGCCACGTCCGCTTCCGGTGGGGTCGGTGCTGAAGCGCCTGGGTGCTAGCGGGCTCGTCATAGACGGCATCGACCTCCGCGACGCCCTCGAACCGGCGTATGCCGCGTTCGCGGGCCGCGCCGGGTAGCCACCCTGGTTCCAGGCAACGACGAAGGGCGCCGAAGCGCCCCTCGTCTACTGCGGTTCGGCTGAGCTACGCGAGAGCGAGCGCCGCCGGTGTCGTGCTCGATGACGAGCTGTCCGCAGGCGGTGCGTCGCCCGGGGGAGGGCCGAAGCCCATTCCGCCGCCGCCTGGCCCGCCGTGACCGCCGTGGCCACCGTGACCGTGGCCCGGCCCGCCGGCACCGAAGCCCGGGAACGTGGCCTCAGCGATCTTCGCCTTCATCTCCGCCGCCTGCGCCTCGGTGATCTTCCCGTCCTTCAGCGCCTTGTCGACACGAGCGGTCGCCTGCGCCTTTGCAGCCGAGCCGAACGCGGCGTTCAGCTTCGCGACCGTCGTGTCGAGCTCCTTGGCCACACCCTCGGCCGTGGCGAGCCGCACGGCCGGCACGGTGCCGTCGGCCAGAGCGTCGTTCAGCGTCTCCGCCTCGCCGGCGGTGATGTCGTCGGCAGCGAGTGCTGCCGCGATGTTGGCCTTCGCCGCAGCCTTGACCGCCGCTCTGAGCTTCGCCGGGGTCGTATCGAGGTTCTTTGCGACCGCGGCCTCGAAGCTCGCCTTGCTCGAGATCCGAGCGGCGGTCTGCTTCAGATCCTTGCCGCCGCTCCCGTTTGCCGCGATCGCTGTTCCGACGCCCACCATCAGGGCCAGCGCCGCAATCGATGCGAACAACATGCGTACCTTCGTGATTCTCATGATGCTTTCTCCTTTCAGGAGATGTCGAGGTATGCACATGGAAGCGCCACCCCCTGGGAGCACCCTGTGGGCGGGCTAGGAGGGACGTAGGAGTTGCACCCCGCCCCCACCGCGCGTTCGAGTGAACGCCGTCTCTAGGAGAAAATGTTCACGGCGCGGGCGGCAACGATCAGGACGGTTACGGCAGCGATCAGGGATTCGATTCCCATGAACAGCTTCGCCCGGTGGGTCAGTGGCATTGCGTCTGTCGGGCTGAACGCGATCGAGTTCGTCAGCGCGACGTAGAGGTAGTCCTGCAACCGCGGCGCCCAACGGGGCGCGGCAAGGTGCGCGTTCTCGTCCTGAGGAAACTGGAAGTCGGGTGCGGTGCGGCCCGGCGCGATGGCGCGGTTGACCGGCCCGCCGCAGTCGACCTCCCAGAAGACAAGCGAGAACGTGATCACGTTGACGACGAGGACGACGCCTGCACTGAAGAGGAGCTGCCCGCCTGTCAGCTCTTTGTGTCCCGAGAGTAACGAGCCGAGCACGAGGCTGATGCCGAGGAGGTTCGCAGCGACAAGAAGGCCGAGAAGGCCAAGGGCGAGCCTGCGCCGGTGCTCGCTCCCAACGCCGAGCCGACCGAACCCGAGTGCGAACACGAGAGCGAGGACGACTGCAGGCGTGGCGAGAACGAACCACACCCACCAGTCATGCTCCGAGAAGAGGCGCCAGCCGTGCCACGCACTCGTCACGGCAAGAGCGGCGTCGGCGATTGCGGCGGCGAGGACGAACGGGACCGCCTCGCGTCGCGCGTCGCGCTGCGCCTGCTCGAGGCGATCGTCGTTCATCCCTGATCGTTCGCCATTCGTGAGCTCCGCCCTGCGACCTCCCGCGCTCCGCGTCGTCCGCTACGTCCTCGCGGAGGGCAGTCACGAGCGGCTGTTCCGGTAGGCAGATGCCCTACGACGAGCTCGACGTCGACCAGATGTTGACCGCTGCCTCCGGGGCGATGCGGTCGATCTCCTGGAGCTCCTCAGCGGTGAACGCAAGGTTGTCGAGCGCGCCCAGGTTCTGCTCGAGCTGCGCCACGCTGCTCGCGCCGATCAGCGTCGATGTCACGCGCGCGTCGCGCAGCGTCCAGGCGAGCGCCATCTGCGCGAGTGATTGCCGCCGACCATCAGCGATCACACTCAGTGCGCGCACCTTCTCGAGCGCCTGATCGGTGATCGTGCTCGGGGCAAGCGAGTCGTTGCGGCTCGCCCGGGATCCCTCGGGTATCCCGTCCAGGTACCGATCTGTGAGAAGCCCCTGCGCAAGGGGCGAGAACGTGATGCACCCGACCCCTAGCTCGCCCACCGTCTCGACGAGGTCCGGCTCGATCCATCGGTTCAACAGCGAGTACGACGGCTGGTGGATCAGGAGCGGGGTGCCGAGATCGGCGAGAATCGCGGCGGCCTCACGTGTCTTCGCTGCCGAGTAGGACGAGATCCCAACATAGAGAGCCTTGCCCTGTCGGACGGCGCTGTCCAGAGCACCCATAGTCTCCTCGAGCGGCGTCGAGCTGTCGAGCCGGTGCGAGTAGAAGATGTCGACGTAGTCGAGCCCGAGCCGGATGAGGCTCTGGTCGAGGCTCGCGAGGAGATACTTGCGGGAGCCACCATCTCCGTAGGGTCCCGGCCACATGTCGTAACCCGCCTTCGTGGAGATGACGAGCTCGTCACGGTACGGTGCGAGATCCTCCCGCAACAGCCGTCCGAAGCTCTCCTCGGCCGAGCCGTAGGGCGGTCCGTAGTTGTTTGCGAAGTCGAAATGCGTGACCCCGAGGTCGAACGCTCGCCGCACGATCTGCCGCCCCGTCTCGATGGGGCGATCTCCTCCGAAGTTGTGCCAGAACCCGAGCGAGATGGCCGGGAGTGCGAGCCCGCTCTCGCCGCACCGCCGGTACTGCATGTGGTCATATCGATCTTCGGCTGCGATGTAGGGCATCGGAGAGATCCTTTCGGGCTCGTGGCAGGACCCCGAACCTATCCGATTTCCTGTCCACGGACTGCGTGCACGATCCCGTAGGATCGCTCGAATGGAGGAACGTGCCCTCGGCGCCACAGGCATCTCGATCACCCGGATCATCCTGGGCTGCGGGAACTTCGGCGGGATCGGATCCTCACCGGCCTTCTTCGGACAGGGAACATCCCGGGACGATGCCTTCCGACTCATGGATACCGCCTGGGATCGCGGCATCACGACCTTCGACACCGCCGATGCATACGGCGGCGGGCGCAGCGAGAGCTTCATCGGCGAGTGGCTGGCAACGAAGAGCGCGGAGGTGCGCGACCGCATCGTGATCGCTACCAAGACGTTCAACCCGATGGACGACGGCGAGGATCATGGCCTCGGCCGAGCACGCATTCACCGCCAGATCGACACGAGCCTGAAACGGCTCGGGGTGGAGCGGGTGGCCCTGTACCTCGCGCACGATTTCGACCCCGAGACGCCACAGGAGGAGACGTTGCAGGCGTTCGCCGACGGCATCCGCGCAGGCAAGATCGGTGCCGT
>JAYTJO010000209.1:0-2821 GCA_043730975.1 Thermoleophilia bacterium
AGGTCGAATCCCCGTTTCGGCGGCTCGGCGAGGACGCCGGGCCCGAACTGGTCGACGAGCTGCTCCTTGATCTCCGCCCCACTGTCCCCCGCGGCGATCCTGTCCCGGATGTAGGTCTTCATCCGCACCGCAATCGGTGCGTTCGACTGGTCGAGCGTCGTCTTGCACGTCGGACAGACGATCTCCGCCTCGAGGTCGGCCTGAACGGGACTGCCCGCAGCGTCGGCCGACGCGGCAAGAACGAGCGCCGCAATGGCCGCGATCACGAGCCGGGTCACTTCGAGTCGCCAAGAGCGAGCCTGATGCCCTCCGCGTACCGCTCGCGGTTGCGCTCGAGATCGATCCCACCTTCGATCACCTCGCCGACGATCCGGCCCTCCCGGTTGACGAAGAACGTCTCGGGGAACCCACGTACCCCCCACTTGCCGAGCGTCGATCCACGGCCGTCGTCAACAACGGGGTAGGTAAGCCCGAAGCGCTTGATAAAGCGCTTGCCATCCTGCCGGAAGTCCTTGGCGTCGACACCAAGGACGACGAGGCCCTGGTCACGGTACTTCTCGTACGTCTTCTGCAGTTCGGGCGCCTCGTCCTTGCAGGGGACGCACCACGACGCCCAGAAGTTCACGACAACCCCCTTGCCCTTGAGGGAGGAGAACGTGAGGTCGCCTCCCTCCGAATCGATCCGGGGCAGCGTGAAATCGGGCGCCACAGGATTGGCGCCACCTGCGAGCTCGGCTGATGCTCCGCCCCCGCTACCGAATGCGAGCTTCCAGCCGAGCAAGGCGAGCAGGCCGACGACGGCTACGACGGCGATGACCTGGCCGACGGTCTTCGCTCGTCCCGTCATGCAGCAACGATGAAGACGGGCGTCCCGACCTCGACCTGCGTGAACAGCCACTCGACCTGAGGAATCAGCATCCTGATGCACCCATGGGATGCGGAGTAGCCGATCGAGGCGGCATCGGGCGTCCCGTGAATCCCAACGTAGGGGGAGGAGATACCCATCCAGCGCGTCCCGAGAGGATTGCCGGGGCCAGGCGGTACCGGCTTCGCATCCTTCGCCCAGTCGGACCCGGGGGGCGGATACCACCACGGGTTCTCCTGCTTGGTGATGACCTCGAACTTCCCGAGCGGCGTCGGATACTCCGGGAGCCCGGTCGCGACCTTGAACATGCGGATCAACTTCGAGTTCGTGCCGACGCGGTAGTAGTGCAGCTCGTTCGATCCACGCCTGATCACGATCGCACGGCCGAGCGTATCGCTCTTGATCGGCGCCTCGATCTTCTCGAACGGGAGATCAAGAAGGCCGCGCCTTTGCGTCTTCAATGCGAGCACGATCACCCGCGTCGCGACGATCGGCTTCAGCCGCCGTCCCGGAACGTCCCGGGTGGCAATCGGCTTCAGGTTGTGCAAACGAAGCGTCGCGTCGGCGGGCTCACGCTGGAAGCGCTTCGCCAGGGACGCTACGAGCCGGTTGACCTTCGGCGCCGTCACCGCGACGTTGAGCGGCACCGCAAATCCGGGTCGCTTGACGCGCGCTGCAAGACCCACCGCGCTGTCGATGTCGGGGACAGCGCCGAGCTCTCTGGGTGTGACGGTGATGCGCGACCCCGGGCCTCCGACGAGCCGAAGGGGACGGGCAAACCGCGACGTCACGAGATCCCGAGCCTCGGCAGCCGTCAGGCCGCCAACGAGCGTTCCGCCGATGGTCACGCCGGCCGCGATGACCTTCGGCTGAGGCGGGAGCGGGGTTGTCGTCGTTGTTGTCGTTGCTGTCGTGTCGGTCGCGGTGGTCGTGGTGGTCGTGGTCGACGTCGAGGTCGTTCCCTCGTCAGCGCCAGCACGTGGTGCGGCAGCAAGCAGGACCGCGACGGCCAGCCCGGCAGCGCCGCATGCCGAAAAAGCCGCGATCGACACTCCGCGTTTCACATCGCAAGTGTACCGGCGAAGATGCGCGGATCATTCGTGATCACGCCGTCGACACCCGCCGTAACGACACGTTTAAGGTCTTCCGGCTCATCGACGGTCCAGGTGAGCACGGGCAATCCCGCCGCATGGCACTTGGCGACCGACGCCTCCGTGACGAGCCGGTGCTCCAGCATGACGGCCGTTGCCCCCACACCACGCGCGAGCCGCGGCAGCCGGAGCGGCACGGACGCGCGCATCGATGAGAGCCCGAGCGACACGATCGGCCAGAGATATGGCTTCCGCGAGATCGAGAGTCGATCTTCCGGATACGTGATCCCAACGCGTACCCGTGGCGCCTCGCGCACAACGGTGCGGAGGCTTGGACGATGAAAACCGCTGATCACCGTCCTCGATTCGAGACCGTGACGCCTGATCGCGGCCGCCAGTTCATCGAGTCGGATCTTTAGCTTCAGGTCGACGTGCAACCCAACGTCGGGTGCCTCGTCAACAAAGAACGCGAGCGCCTCATCGAAGGTCGGGACGTCTGGCGCAACCTCGCGAAGCGCCTCGAGCGAGTGGCTCCTGACGCGGCCGGAGGCCACCCCGTGACTCACCTCGTCGAGGTGGTCGGAGTGAGCAAGAATCAGGGGCCCGCTCTTGAGGTCGAGTACGTCGAACTCGATCAGGTCGACCCCGACGTCAATCGCCGCACGGAACGAGTCGAGTGTGTTCTCCGGTGCCAGCGTCGCTGCACCGCGATGACCGATCCGGAGGTACGGCCGCCCGTCGCGACGAAGGTCGATCACGGTACGTTCCGCTCCGACCGGAGACGCCGGAGCCACCAGGTCGCGAGAATCGAAACGGCGACAGCCTGCAGGACAACGGTCCCGGCGACAAGCTGCGACGTGTCCTG
>JAYTJO010000210.1:0-2837 GCA_043730975.1 Thermoleophilia bacterium
GCAAGTGTCGCTGCTGCACTCGAGAACCGACGCACCGGATTGCAGCCTTCTGTGCTCTTCCTCGATCTCGACGACTTCAAGACGATCAACGACAGTCTCGGCCACCATGCCGGTGACGAGCTGTTGGTTGCGGTCGCCGGACGGGTGCGCGGCGTCGTCCGTGCAGGCGATCTGCCGGCACGGCTCGGCGGCGACGAGTTCGCGGTGCTGACGCGCGACAGCTCGAACGACGGGGCCGAAAGCCTCGCGGAACGCCTGGTCGAGACGCTCGAGGCGCCCTTCACCATCGCCGGCCGCCAGATGTGGGTGCATGCGAGTATCGGAATCGCGCATGGACGCTCCGACGTGGCGAGCGCCGACGAGCTCCTCCGCAATGCGGACGTGGCAATGTACAACGCGAAGCAGGGTGGCAAGGGGCGCTACCGCATGTATCTGCCCGAGATGCATGCGCGCGTGCGGCACCGCCAGGAAACCGTCTCGGCTCTCACGCTGGCCGTGGAACGAGACGAGATCAACGTTCACTATCAGCCGATCGTCGATCTCGAATCGGGGAAGACTGTTGCGCTCGAAGCGCTTGCCCGCTGGGATCGGCCGAGCCACGGGCTGGTCTCTCCCGACCACTTCATCACCCTGGCCGAGGAGACGGGCCTCATGGTCGGAATCGGCCGGCATGTGCTCGGCGAGGCGTGCGCTCAGGCTCAATCCTGGAGGAACGCCTTCGAGGGCATGGAGCAGGTACGCATCACCGTGAACCTCGCGCCGTCCGAGCTCATGGCGGACGACCTCGTCGATGACGTGTCCGCGATCCTGGAGCAAACAGGACTTCCCGCGGATCGGCTCGTTCTGGAGATCACCGAGAACGGCGTGATGGAGAACCCGGACGAGGCGCTCGCACGGATGCACGAGATCCGCTCACTCGGTATCTCGCTTGCGCTCGACGATTTCGGGACGGGTCATTCCTCGCTTGCATACCTCCGGGGTTTTCCCATCGACACGCTGAAGATCGCACGCGACTTCGTCGTTGGACTGCCGCACAGCCCTATCGACAGGGCGTTCTTCGAGACGGTCGTGAATCTCGGGCGATCACTGGGGCTCGAGGTCATAGCGGAAGGGATCGAGTGTGCAGCGCAGGCGGACGCGATCAGCGAGCTCGGCTGCTCTCTGGCACAGGGATTCCATTTCGGTCACCCCCTGGCACCCATCGGTCTCACATCGGTGTTGAGCCCCGCACGACCCCTCGGCCGGGTCCTGCGGGTGGCATAGCGCCCAACGCGGCCTCGAACGCTGAGAGCTCCTCGGCCGGCATCCCGTACGTGTGCACGTCCTCTGGGAAGCGGCGCTCTCGCACGTCACCGATGTACGCCTCGACGGCGCGCTGGATCTCGGTCGAGAGGTTCGCGTACTGCTTCACGAATCGCGGCGCGTGGCCGTCATAGAGACCGAGCAGGTCGTGCCAGACGAGGACCTGTCCGTCGACGTCCGGTCCCGCTCCGATCCCGATCGTCGGGATCGCGAGGAGCTCCGTGATCTTCGCCGCGACGGGGGAAGGGACTGCCTCGAGGACGACGGAGAAGCAGCCCGCTGCCTCGAGCGCGAGTGCGTCGGCGACAAGCTGTGCCGCCTTCGCCGCGGTGCGACCCTGGGCCTTGAAGCCCCCGAGTGCCGTTGCCGATTGCGGCGTCAAGCCGATGTGGCCCATCACCGGTACTCCGGCACCGACGATTGCGTGAACCCGCGAGAGCATCGTCCCGGCACCCTCGATCTTCACCGCATCGGCGCCCGCATCCTTGACGAAGCGGATCGCGTTCGTCACCGCAAGCTCGTCCGAGATCTGAAACGAACCGAACGGCATATCGGCGACGATCAGGGGCCGTTGCGCGCCGCGCGTGACCGCGCGCGTGAGCACCAGCATCTCCTCCATCGTCGCCGTGATTGTCGAGTCGTGTCCGAGGACGGTCATCGCCGCGGAGTCACCGACCAGGATGACGTCGGCCCCTGCAGCGTCGGCAAGCCGACCGGAAGGGGCGTCGTAGGCGGTGATCATCGCGATCGGCGAGTGACTCGCTTTCATGCCGGCGAGATCCGTGATCGGCAGCTTGCCGGGCGCGGGGGCGCCGTGGCCGGGTGTGCGCGGGCGGGTACTCATGAGTCCTCCTCTACTGGGACGTTGTCGATGAGACGGGTCGTGCCGACGCGGACTGCGGCGGCGAGGACGGGTGGGTCGAATGGAGCGATCTCGACGTAGTCGATCTCGAGCCCTGCTTCACCGAGCAGCGTGCGCGCGCTCTTCGGATCGCGGGTCGCGAGCGCCCGCGGCAGGATGACCGCGAGCTCGCGCTCCTGCGGAGAGAGAAGCCCGTTCCGGGAGGAGAGGGCGAGGCCGTCCGTGTCCCGCACGGTCGGTAGCGCGCGAAGCTCGACATCGAGCGCGAGATCCGCGATGAGCTGTCGTAGCACCGCGACCTGCTGCGCATCTTTCTGGCCGAAATAGACGACGTCGGGACGGACGATGTTGAAGAGCTTGAGGCAGACCGTCGCGACACCGCGGAAGTGCCCTGGCCGATGCTGGCCCTCGAGCACGGCTCCAAGGTCCGTCACCTCGACCCAGGTCTGGAATCCCGGCGGGTAGATCTCCAGGGCGGCCGGGGCGAACACGAGGTCGACGTCGGCGTCGGCAGCGACCGCCAGGTCTCGCGTCTCATCGCGTGGGTAGCCGTTCAGGTCGCCGGGGTTCCCGAACTGCGTTGGGTTGACGAAGAGGCTCATCACGACGGTCGAGCACTCCGCGCGTGCGGCCGCAATCAGTGAGAGGTGTCCTGCGTGCAGCGCCCCCATGG
>JAYTJO010000211.1:0-6450 GCA_043730975.1 Thermoleophilia bacterium
GCCCATCTCCTTCGGCGGCAGCGGCCCCGAGAGTGCGAACGTGAGGAAGACGGCGACCATCACCGCTGCGGCGGCGAAGATCACGCGCCCGGAGTGCGCGAGCCCGCCGACCATCGCCTCCTTCGGGTCGTGATTGCGGTCGTAATGCTCCTTCGCCGACGAGAGCAGGAACACGGTGTAGTCCATCGAGATCGCGAAGATCATCGCGAAGAAGAACACCGGCCCCCAGGCGTCGATGAAGCCCTGGGACTCGAAGCCGAGGATCCCGGCACCGTGACCGTCCTGGAAGATCAGGCGCGCGACACCGAACGCCGCCCCCACTGCGAGGAGGTTGGTGACGACGCCGACGGCAGCGATCACCGGCGCCTGCAGCGCGAGCAGGAGCAGGAGGAATCCGAGCACGAGGACGACGCCGATCACGAGTGGGGTCTTGGCAGCGAGCGCCTGCTCGAGGTCGTGGTTCTCGGCCGTTGCACCGCCAAGGATCACGCCGGACGGAAGGTCGGCGCGCAGCCGGTCGATCGTCGCACCGACAGCGGGGCTCGAGGGATCCACATCGGGGACGACCTGCACGAGCGCCAGCCCGCCGGAACCAGTCTGCACGGGCATCACGCGCGCGATCCCGGAGTCGCTCTTCGCGAGCGCCGCAGCCTCAGCAACGCCTGCGGCCGGCCCGACGATCTGCAACGCGCCCGGGGCGCCCTCGCCGAACGCGGACTGGACGAGCTCGTAGCCCTCTCGCGACGTGTCGTTCTGTGGCACGACCTTGATGGACGGCATGCCTGTCTTCAGACCGAGCACCGGCAGGGCAAGCACGACGAGAATCGCAATCGCCGCCGTTCCGAAGAGCACGGGATGCCGCCACAGGCGCTCCGCCCAGGCGGCGAATGCCGGCGAGCGGTGCTCACCGGAGTGCACCCACTTGAGCGACAGCCGGTCGACGCGCGGGCCTAGCCTCGCCAGCACTGCGGGCAACAAGGTCATCGTGGCGAGCAGGACGAAGAGAACCGAGACCATGATCCCGAGCGCCATCGAGCGGAACGCAGGGCTAGGGACGAGCATCACGGCCGAGAGGGAGATGAGGACGGTTGCGCCGGAGAAGAGCACTGCCTTGCCTGCGGTGTCCATGGTCACAGCAACGGCCTCGCGCGCCGTCAACTTCGAGCCGAAGAACGCTCCGCGGAATCGGTGCACGACGAACAGCGCGTAGTCGATTCCGAGCGCGAGTGCGAACATGAGTGCGAAGTTCATCGCCCAGATCGAGATGTCGAAGAACTTCGTGCCGAGATACAACGTTCCGGCCGAGGCGACGAGCCCGAGAATCGTGAGCATCAGCGGTAGGCCGGCTGCAACGAGTGAGCCGAAGGCGAGCATGAGGATGATCAGCGTCACGGGCCAGGAGAGCAACTCCGACTTCATCATCGCGCTCCGATTGGCCTCGTTGAAGTCCGACCACATGCCGGAGGCGCCGGTCAGGCTCACCTCCACGCCGTTCGCTCCGGCGGCTTTGAGCTCTTCCTTCAGATCGGTTGCGGCACCGACCATGACCGTGGTCGACCCGTTCGCGCCTGCGCTGACGATCGCCGTGTGAGCGTCCCGGGAGATCGAGAAGCCCTTGCGCGGCAGTGCCACCGACGCGACCCGGGGGTCGTCGCGGAGAATGACGGCAACACGGGCGACCGTCGACCTGAACTTCGGGTCGCCAATCCTCGCGTCAGGCGAGTGGACGACCACCATCAGAGCGGCGCTCGATTGACCCCCGAAGTTCGCATCGATCAGCTCGCGTGCCTGCACCGACTGCGAGCCGGACGCCTCCCAACCGGCGCCCGAGAGAGCAGTCTCGACGCGAGGCGCGAGCACACCGAGGCCGACGGCGAGCACGAGCCACGCGACGAGCACGGCGCGAAAGTGATCGGCCATCCAGGCGCCGAGACGACCGATCGGGCCGAGGCTCGTCATTGCGTGCACCCCTTCTTCACGCTGAAGACTCGCTCGACGACGAGCGATGCGGGGCACGCCCCCGTGACGACGAACAGCCACTGGCTGACGCCGACGAAGGCCGTGAGCAGCAGGAACCAGGGTGAGACGAGGACGGCAAGCGCGACGCTGACGAGCGTGACGCTGCCGGACATGGCGAAGAGCACTCGCTCGAGAGGCCACAGAGACGAAGTCATCGTCCGGCCCCTTCGAAGATCGCGTTCAGCTCGGCGACCTGACGCTGCACGCTGCCGCACACCGTCTCGCAGAGCTCGAAGACGCCGGCGTCGACGACGCGGTAATAGACCTGCGTGCCCTCCTTGCGCCGGGCGACGATGCCAGCGTCGTGAAGGACGCCGAGATGCTTCGAGACGTTCTGCTGCGATGCGCCCACCGCATCGGTGAGCGCCAGCACCGTAGCCTCGCCGAGACGGAGCTGGTCGAGCAGCTTGATGCGCATCGGCTCGCCGATGACCCGGAAGCGTCGAGCAATCAGCTCGACGAGCTCGTCGGGAAGTGGATGGGGTAGCGACGGTGCGTCTGCAGCGGTCATGCGAGCTCCTCCTGGGGTTGAAGTCGTGACAACACTATACACAACTATACGCTTGTAGAACGTACGTAGTTGTTACTTATTCCAACTGCGTCAAGACCCGGATGCGCGCGCGCTATCGTCGGCAGACACTCTCGTTACAGATGCAGGCTCTACCGATGCAGGTCTCCACGGAAGGTGACGCGTAGTGGCGAAGAAGATCGTGATCCTGGGCGGCGGCACCGGCGGCACGCTGACGGCCAACCGCCTGCGCAAGCTCTACAGCGGGGACGAGGTCGAGATCGACGTCGTCGACAAGGACGACAGGCACATCTACCAGCCAGGTCTCCTCTTCGTCCCCTTCGGGCTTGCGAGCGTCGGCGAGATCGTTCGCCCACGCGCGAAACAACTCCACAAGGGGATCTCCTTTCACGAGACGGGGATCGACCACGTCGAGCTCGAAGCCGACGTCGTTCACCTCGAGAACGGCACCGCGCTCCCCTACGACGTCCTTATCGTCGCCACGGGAACCCACCTCCAGCCGGAAGAGACCGAGGGCATGACAGGCCCGGGCTGGATGGAGAAGGTCTTCACCTTCTACACCCCCGAGGGTGCGGCCGGACTCGCCGAGGCGCTCAACGGTTTCGACGGCGGCAAGCTCGTGATCAACTTCGTCGACCTGCCGATCAAGTGCCCGGTCGCGCCACTCGAGTTCGCGTTCCTTGCGGACTCGTATTTCCACGAGTGCAAGGTTCGCGACAACGTCGAGATCACGTTCGTGACACCGCTCGACGGCGCCTTCACCAAGCCGGTCGCCTCCGAGCTGCTCGGGAGTCTCCTCACCGAGAAGGGCATCGAGCTCGTCACCGAGTTCAATACGGGCGAGGTGGACGGCGCAGGAGGGCGACTCGTCAGCTACGACGAGCGCGAGGTTCCCTTTGACCTGCTCGTGACGATCCCGCTGCACGGCGGAGCCGACTACGTCAATCGCTCACCAGGGCTCGGCGATGCTCTCGGGTTCGTCCCCACCGACCCTGCAACGCTGCAATCGAAGGCCAGGGCGAACGTGTTCGCCCTCGGCGACGCGACGAACGTGCCGACGTCAAAAGCCGGCTCCGTGACACACTTCGAGGGCGAGCTCCTGACCGAGAACGTGCGGCGGTTCCTCGCCGGGGAGTCGCTCGACGCCTCCTACGACGGGCACGCAAACTGCTTCATCGAAACAGGATTCGACAAGGCACTCCTGATCGACTTCAACTACGAGACGGAGCCTCTTCCCGGGCGCTATCCGTCTTCCCTGGGGCCGATGCAGCTCCTGCACGAATCGCGACTCAACCACCTCGGAAAGCTTATGTTCCAGTGGATGTACTGGCACGTCCTGCTTCCCGGCCGCGAGATCCCGGGGATCTCCCCCCGGATGACGATGGCCGGCAAGAAGGCCGTCGAGACCAACGCTTGAACGCCGAAAGGACAACGATGGCAACGATCGAGATGACAGGAATCGACCGGGATCCCGAAGGGTTTCTCACGGATCCGGGTCAGTGGAACGAGGACGTGGCCGAGACGATCGCACACGAAGCGGGAATCGCCGAGCTGACGCCGCGTCACTGGCTCGTCGTCAACTACATGCGCGACACATACCTCTCGACCGGGGAGGCCTCCTCGATCCGCACGCTCGGCAAGGAGTCCGGGGTGCAGATCAAGGAGCTGTACGCGCTCTTCCCCAAAGGCCCGGCAAAGCTCGCCGCCAGAATCGGCGGCATCCCCAAGCCCCACGGCTGTATTTAGGAGGTTCTAGCGATGACCACGACGACCGACCACGACCTCGAGCAACTCGTCACACCCGAGGCCACAGAGAAGCCGAAGCCGATCGAGAAGGTGTCGATCGTGATCTCGAAGGGCTCCCTGGAGGGCATCTACCCGGGACTGATCATGGCAAACGGCGCCCGCATGGAAGGCATGGAGGCGAACGTCTTCTTCACCTTCTTCGGACTGGACGCGATCACGAAGAAGAGGCAGGGGAGTATCAAGGTGGCGACCGTCGGGAACCCCGGCATGCACATCCCGACGATCGTCGGCGCCATTCCCGGCATGTCGTGGATGGCGACGAAGATGATGTCGCGGAAGATGGAGAAGCTCGACATCCCGCCCGTCCCGGAGTTCGTCGAGATGATCGCCGACTCGGGCGCCGGTGTCTACGGCTGCAAGGCGACGGTCGACATGTTCGGGCTTTCCGAGGACGACTTCGTGCCGCACCTCACCGGCGTGATCACAGTCGGCGAGTTCTACGAGAAGGCCGCCGGCGGCGAGATCGTCTTTACCTAGGCAGGCACGGCGCGCGTTGCCTGATGCTGCACGATCTTGCGCTTCACCCGTTGCAGTGCATTGTCGATCGTCTTCGTGTCGCAGTCGAGCTCGACGGCCATGGTGTCGTATGACTTACCGTCGAGGTACAGGCGCAGCGCATCCGACTCGAGCGACGACAACGTCGTGCCGAGGCAGCCGACGAGGCTCTGCAGCTCCTCGGTCGAGATCACGCAACTGGCGGGATCATTCGTGCCGGGGCCGGGGAGCGCGTCGCCCAGCGTGCAGTCGCCGTCGTTCTCCTGACCGGCAGGTGTGTGGCTGAACGACACGTAGGTGTTCAGAGGTGAATGCTTGAACCGCGTCGCCGTCTTGATCGCGGTGATGATCTGTCGCGTCACACAGAGCTCTGCAAAGGATCGGAACGACGTCTCCTTGTCGTGGCGAAAGTCGCGCATCGCCTTGTAGAGACCGATCATTCCCTCCTGGATCAGATCGTCCGCGTCGCCGCCCGCCAGGAAGTAGCTGCTCGCCTTGAGCCGCACGAATCCGTGGTAGCGGCGCATGAGCTGATCGAGGGCGTCCTGGTTCCCGTTTCGAGCCTTGAGGACGAGTTGTAGATCCTCGAGTTCACGTTGAAGCTTCTGCGGGGTCTTCGGAGCATGAGCGGTGCGGGGGGGCATCGATTCTCCCTGTTCTGTGCGGTTTCCGAGGGTATGGGCGGCGGGATCGACCGAAGTCTCACCCTGTAGTTGAGGGAGAACCTAGCACCTTCTTGCGCGCGTTACAACCCCTTTGCAAACTTTGCACTGTGATAAGAACACGTGTTCGTGTCGGCGACAGGCTTTAGCCTGCCTCAGGGTTGGCGCTGCGACAACCGATCCGTCAGAGCCCGCGGCGAAGCCGTTCGAGCCGAGCTCGTGTCTCCGGATCGATGCGGTCGCGAACCCTGGACACCTCATCCTCGACGTGCCTCGGGCTCTCGAGATCGTGCAGGAAGGTAGCCGAGGAGACCTTGCGCACCTCCTGGCCGGACGTACCACGGACAGCTGCGTCCGACGAGACGAGACACACGCGCTCGCCGTGCCGATGATCGGCCGCGAGGCGCTCGAGCAGCGTGTCGGCGTGCGGTGCGTACCTGACCGAGAGTGGACCGACCTCGACCTCCTCGCCGACACCGTCGAAGACGACGATGCCGCGCGCACCGTTCATGGCGACGAAGCTCGCAAGCTCGTCGGTCAACTCGCGGACGTCGGAGTGATCTCCGGCGTGGAGCAGGTTGTAGCCGTCGAACAGATAGAGGGTCGGCTCTGGCATAGACTCATCGTACGGCGAACGACGACCGCGACCCTGGAGACAGGCTGAAGCCTGTCACCGCAGGCTATGACCGCTGCCGGCGCGCCTCGTACAGCAGCACGGCCGCGGCAACGCTGACGTTGAGCGACTCGACGCCGGGAGCGAGCGGGATCGAAACGGTCGCGTCACAGGTCTTGCGGACGAGTGGCCGTACTCCCTTGCCCTCGGCGCCGAAGACGAGGGCTACGCCTCCGGTGAGATCGGCCTGCCACATCGTCTGTGAGGCGTTCGCCGTGGCCGCATACGACCAGAGGTCGTCCCGCTTGATCTCGGCCAGATAGCGC